>CANJMU010000189.1 GCA_947475135.1 Silvanigrellaceae bacterium | reverse complement strand
TGTTCGCGTTGCAGCAAACTTCGGAGCGAACGGAATTATTTTAAATCGATGCGGAAGTTATTTGAATAGCGCTGCCTATCGAACAGCCGAGGGCGGAATGGAATGGGTTGAAATTTTTGAGGTGAATGATCTTCAAGAAATTTTTCCAATTTTGAAAAAAAATCAGTATAAAATTTATTCGACATCTTCTCATGCGGGACATGCTATTAAAAAAGAGCTTCCTTTCCATCACGTGGTGTTTTTACTAGGATCCGAATCCCATGGATTATCGACAGAGCTTATGAGACAAGGTAACGGTATTATTCGAATTCCATCAACAGACCATGTGGAAAGTTTGAATGTATCCTGCGCAGCAAGCGTGTTACTTTATGAGTATTTTGCGAATTCTATTTAAAATGGACCTCTGAGTCTCTCTTGAGCCTCAAAGAAGATTTTGTATTCATCAAGTGCCTGTTGGCGTTTATAGCCCAAATGTTGGCATGCAATATCAATAATTTCGTTAGAAAGAACATGATGAATAAATTGTGTTTTCTCTTTAAATATTTCTGATACGCTGAATGCACTTCCTTTGTCAGAGTCATTCAACGTATCACTTACCTGATTCAGAATAATTTCATGAGCTTGCAGGACTAAACCATAAAAAACATGTCGTTTTAATGTGTCCTTCAGATTAGAAACCGAAAAAAGACGGGATAAAAAACGAGTCCCCGTGAGGCGGGGATCGGATTTATCAGTAGCAATTAAAACTTGGAGACCATAAAAAACATTCTGATCATATCCTTGAATTACTGGTATGTTATTCTCCGAGTCAAATTGAATTCTGGCAGCATTTTTTATGGTGCTGAGATTAAACAACATCGGAGTGTTCATCCTAGAAGTTAAATCACTCTGAATTGTTTTTTGGAGTGCATCGATAATGTTTTGACCAAAAATAATGGCTTCTTCGGATGAATGGATAACTCTCTCGTTATTGATGACAACCCTGACAAGAGATTCAAGTCCATCCACGGACTCCTTCATGGGAGCAAACAAAGCTTCGGACGACAATTGAAGGGCCTTCTCAAATTTTGATGGTGAGAGTGTTCGGGAAATTGCAGAAGCAAGTCGCTGTGGCAGAGATCCTTGTAAATAAACACCACTTACCTGTTTGTTCCAAATATTATTAAAAAAATTTCGACTAGCCCAAGAAAAAAGTCTTGGACCAAAAATAAAAGAGCAATAAGCAAGGATTCCGAGAACGATATCAAATAATAATATGGCTTCTTCACCGGATGACAGTGAAGACCCGTCATTGTTGGTATCCGTGATAGAATGATGGTGGAAAGAGAGCGTGAGATTCGAAGGCGGCATTTCCAAATTATGTTTGATCTGCGACGGATATTTATGAAATTTTTTTTGACCTGCAACTAAACAATAATTTCCCTGATTTTCTTGAAAGTTAAGACAATACAAATGTTTTTCATTATCATTAATAAAATCAACAATAATTTGAAAGGAAATACCTGGTATCTCACTGGAACGAATCGGAATTAAATCATGATCTCGATCCGCAAATCCATCGTCACTCAAGTAATTGGAAAATGTTGTATTGGAATCACCGCATTCTGATTTTAGCAGAAGGGGAGTTTCTTTGAATTGAAAATTATTGGAATTCGTCTTTTCAAGAGACAAAATAAAACATCTTTGTTTGGCTATCTCTTTCACTAAAAGAACATCTTGTTTCAAATGATTATCCCAAAGAATGCCATAGAAATAATATTCATCCAAGGAATAAGTTTTTTTCGAAAGAGCAATCACATTGTGAGAATATCCTTCTTCATTTTCGTTGAGCTCAATTGCTGCTAATGAGTTATCTGCACGTAAAAACAAAAATAAATGATTCTTGTTTTCTGAATAGTTCAGTGTGAATAAATATCGATCGGTTTTAATGCCAGATTCGGACTCAAATTGAAAAGATGTGGGAAGATAATTCCAATGAGGGTGAAGCCGCTGGTTCAATTCAAAGGAATAATATTGAACCATCGAATAGCTCTGATTTTCTGAATTTTGGACCAATTGAATAAATTTATGTTGATGATTGATTTCATCTATCCAAAGAAAACATAAATTTTTTCCATTCATTGTTTCTTTAGGGAGTAGAGTTAATGTTGAAAATTGATCCAACCCAAAGTCATCGACAAAAGACATTTGAAATTTTTGCGTGTCCGTTAAAGTAACAATTTTTAATTGCTGGGAGTCCTTATTTCTAAAAATCAGTTGAAGACCATTATCTCGCTGGAAAGAAAGAAAGAGAATATCACTGAAAAGTAAAATCTGATTTCCACTAGAATCTTGAGTTTGGGTACTTAAATCGCCTAAAAATTGAACCTGGCTTTCTGATAGACTATTGTAATGATCAACGGATAAAATTCTATAAATGACCTCGTAATTTTGCATCGACACAAATAAAATATAAGGAGAATCCGTTAAAGTTAATGTTCCAATAAGTAAACAGAAGTCTTTACCAGTATTGATACCGTGAGGCCCCACCACACTATTAGGTTCGATCAACAGTTTTCGTTCATAGGGGAATATTTTTTCGTTGATATAAATATTGTTATCAAAATCTTTTGTGAAATAGCAATATCCCGAATTATTTTGTTCGGATTGAGAGAGAGGAAAAGCAGAAAAAGGAGCGAATGAGAGTGCAGAGACTGACTGCACAAACTGACGTCTTGAAAATGAAAATGTCATATCATTACCTTAAAAAAGATCCCGTATTTACAAGGAATAAATACATAGAGAAAAATATATTAATGGCTTACCATTTAATTTGACTAATGCAAGTGAGATTTCTTATGTCTTCATTATGATAAAACAAGGATATTTTGGTTCATGCGGAACCTGTCAATAACTTTGAGACCAAAAAATTAAAAGTTTAGAGAGTTTTCATAATTTTCGTCCCCTTTTTTTTGATCCACAAAAAACAATGTCATCGTGAGAAACCAACCCCATTCTCGCTCCCA
>CANJMU010000188.1 GCA_947475135.1 Silvanigrellaceae bacterium | reverse complement strand
CAATACGAAAATCAGTACCCATTTCAAATCATTCAAAAGAATAAAGAAACAAACGAAGAGAATATTTTTAATTTCTCTTTAATTTTCGAGCATCAATCCAAATTGCTTGATGTTGCTTATCTCAGTTCTGATCAAGTCAACCTTCGAATGTCAGTGAATAAAAAGAAGGATCATTTATCACCCTCGCTGGGTGTTAAAAACGAAGATGAAGAACGTCAAAAAAGACTTGAAAAGGTTGTTGAGTCTGCATGGAGACTACAAAAATCAGCGAGAGGATGTTGGTTCACATCTGCAGGGTATGTTCCTGGGGGTGTTGCTCCATCCCTCTTATTTTATGATGTGGGTTATCAATCTGCTTTGAGTCGTAGACCTCCTGAGATGCGAATGGGGCGTCTCCTTTGCAATAGCCAAGGGTTAATCCCAGTATCTAATGGGGTGCATCGATATTTTGCCGGGTATTCACTGACTGTTTTTTTGCCTAGAATCAACAAGTACGGAAATGTTTTGGTTTTCGGAAAAGAAATTGGAGAAGGTATTCTATTCTCTTCAAACGATATCACTATTGGTGGCGACGACTACCCCATAACTCGAAGTTCGATGGCTTGGGAACTCACTGGTTTTATGTCTTATACTCATTTTACAGGTACAATGCGAAGAAGATTTTCTGCTGAAATAGTCATGGAAGTTCTTCAATTTCTGACGCCTTCAATTTCGGAGATTCCAAATTTAGAGATATGTAGACATGATCCACGTATGGGAAAAGTCCCTATGTCGCGAGATCAGGCTATACCTTTTTTATCGTTCGTAATTTCAAAATATACTGACTTATTCATTCATACTTTAAGCAGGGAAATTTTTAAAAACCCCGATTTTGTTGTTCATGAATTGACGACCGAAGTAAAAAAGGCTTTATTTACAACTCTTTTAACACGCCGTTATAATGGGGAATCAGTCATGTCATTGCAATCCCTGATTCAGGGAATTTCCGAGGAGACTTTTTGGGGATCTATTCAGCAATCGTATCAAAAAACAGAACAAGGGTTGCTACAAATATTAAAAGCTCCAACCCCGGAGCTCATGCATTCTCAGTGTTTAAAAAGGTTGGCCGATTTTAAAAGAAGTAGGGGGTTTGCCCCTGAATTTTTCGATTTTATGAAAAAATGGAGCCCTGAAACAGCATAGAAAGAATAGCTTTATGATGACAAAATACTTTCGTTGGATTTTTTTTTTATTCAATTATATCCTATGTATTCCTTCGGAAAAAATGTAGTTCATTTAAATTTAGAAGGAATTTTAAGTAACCAATACACTTCTAATTATTATGATTTTCAGATTGCAAATTCCCAAGTTGAAAATTATCAGAGTCAATTTTGGTTGTCTTTACTCAACAATACACCAAATTTTTCAGTGAATTATTCTAAAAATCAGACTCCTTCGCCTTCCATTTTTCAGTCCAATCAAAATTTAACACAGACAACAAATCAATCGGCGGTTGTTACTTTAACACAGCCCGTTTCTGGAATCGTTAAAAATATATTTCGATCTTTGGAAATGAATGAGAATCAAAATTTGGCGACTACGAATTTGGAATCAAAAAAAATTGAAATTTTAAGTACTGTGGCAAAGGCTTATTTAAAGGCAACTTCCGATTCAAAAACCTGTGATATTTATAAAACAAAATTTGAAATTGCAAAAAAACAATATGAAGATACGGAAAAATTATTTCAAAGTGGTGAAGAAAATAAAACGAAAATTGATGTTCTGAAAACATTGTCCAATGAAAAAAAATCGGAACAAGAGTCCCTGCAATGTTTGACGGATCTGAAAAACGATAGAATGGAATTAAAAAAATATCTGCAATTGAGTGAAGATGATGACATTGAGTTCGATGAAATGAAAGTTTCTTTGTTTCAAACCCACCAATTAAAACTTCCCGAACTCAAATACTTTTTACAAAAAATAGAAAAAAGCCCCACTGTAGATGCCTATTTTTTTCAGACTCAAATTTTAAAGGAACAGGCGCGACAAAACGTGATGTCCTATCTTCCTCAGGTGAATTTTGTATCCAACTATACCTACACACCAGATAATTTAGTCATGAATTCCGATGGGACACAAGGGAAAGTCGACACAAAATTATTTTCTTTTGGGATCGCTTTGAATTGGAGTATTTTGGACAGTGGAACTTTTTTACAAAATAAAACTCAATTGTCCCATCAAAAAGAAGAGATGAATTTAAATTATGAAAAGGCAATAAAAAATGCAACTTTAACGGTGCAACAGTCCTACGAAACTTTTCAGAATCAATTGAATTTAGCACCATTTTACGAAGAAAATGTTAAGATTTTAAAAGAGGCGTTCGAGAAATCTTCCATTCAATATCGCTTGGGCCTTATTAGTGCCACAGAATTAACATTGGCCCAAAATGATTATGTTCAATCTCAAATTGAATGGATTCAATCTCATATTAAAATCGATGGAAGTTGGATAGATCTTTTGTCTGCCGCTGGCATAGAACCTACATTTCAGGAACTCAAATCATGAAAATGAAAAAAATTATCTTTCTTTTTTCTGCAATTCACCTTTTGATAAGCTGTTCTTTTTTTCATAGAAATAAAGCATCCTTGCCTTCAGAATCTCATAAGGTAACAAGTCAAAATCAAAAAACAATTGCTGCAACAGAAATTACTTTGGAACAAACGAAAAGTGGAACAACTTCTCAGAAATCAACTTCAAATGAGACAATAAACACTTTAGTCCCTGAAGATCTTCCCAGAATCTCTGCCACTGTGAAACCGTTGAATAAAACAAATCTGGGAATTCAAAGTAACGGACAGATCATTAAAATTCTTGTTCGTCCCGGGGATTTTGTTCAAAAAAATCAGGTTTTAGTTCAAGTCGATAATACACAATTAAAATTAGAATTAGAAAAATCACAGTTGGATCTTCATGCTAAGGAAACACAGTGGCATACGGAACAAAAAAAATATTCCAATCAATTGGAACAATTAAAAT
>CANJMU010000187.1 GCA_947475135.1 Silvanigrellaceae bacterium | reverse complement strand
TCAAAAACGTCTTCTATATAATCATGACCACTCAGAACCATAAAATCCTGAGATCCTTTGTCTATTTCTTCAATAAGTATTCCTGAAATTTCATTAAATCTTTCTCTTAATTCACGTGCCAAATTTTTAAATGGAATCACATTGTCTAGTTTATAAATTCCAAAAATAATTAAAATTGATTTTTCATTTTCATTTGTGCGAATAATAATATGTTCTAAACAATTTTTAGAATTTTCATGTGCGATGGGCACTGGAATTTCCAATTTTTTAATAAAACCAGAAATAGATTTAAAAACAGTATTCATTCGCGGAGTCTGAACAGGACAATCACCAATATCCAAAACTTTGCCTAAATTTTGTCTATAGTATCCAACTTGAATCCACTCTTTGCTATTTTTGAAAATTCTTTCAATACTTAATTTAGATACGTGTCTGTAAGACAATTTGTTTTCAGATGGTTCGCAATTTTTAACATGAAATGATTTAAATTTTAAATCAATACTATCAATAAACTCTTTTACCTTTTTGGTTTTGACATTTAATTGCTGATTGTAAGACAAAATTAAATTGGGACAAGATCCGCAGTAATCAAGCACAGAGCATACTGAATTTTGTATCACACGTTCCGGGTTAGAAGATTTATTGACAAACATATTGAGTTTTCGCGGTTTTTTTGTAAAACCATCATCACTTTGCATTGAAAATACCTATTTATTGGAATGAATAAAGAATGGTAAAGTATTTCTTAGATTTGATTAAGTCAATGATTTTGAATAAAATCCTTAATACGCATATTAACTAAATTTCTACTTAACCAAAAAAGAGAGCTTAAATGTTCAATCAAATCTTTTGCTGGATCACATTGGGAAATAGCAATTTGCATCAACTCTGTTGGCATTAATAAAAACAAAGAAAATAAACGGCTATGCTGCTCTATATGAAGAAGATTCAGTTTCAAATAGAAGGGTTGTTTTTGAAGATAAATTTTTGAAAACTCTAAAGTAACAAGATATCTTAAATAAATATCCTCCTGGACACTCGTTTTTTGCATAATAATATATTTGCCATCTTTATTAAATGTTTTCATGACACCATATCCTTCCCACTCTTCCCGCTTTAAAACGATATTTGGGTATAAAGATACAATTTCATTTGTCAAAATTGGCAAAGTCTTCATTTGTCCATTTTCAAGCAGTTTTTTTGCTTCTTCTAATAAAAAATTCCTATCTAATTTTGAACATTCTATATTTGTATCACATGTGTATATTTTTAAGCATTCTTCCCAATTTTTTCGTCCCGATAAAATATCCATAATTGTTTTATGGTCTATCTCTAATTTTTTTGAAATTAAATTAATATATTGAACGTTTTTGATATTTTTTCTTCCATGTTTCCAATGCGTGCAGTCTGCTGGGTCAAAATCAAGAAGCAATCCAACATCTTGATCGGTCACTCTAGAATCGTTTTGAAAAATCATAAGTTCTTTACAAAATGTAAATAATAATGCGCTATTAGGGAAACGAGTAGAGAGTGGGTCGAGCATAGTTTTCAATCCTTGGCAGAGCATCGTTAATTTGGGATATTCACAAAAAAATGACATTCAATTGACCAATTCATTAGGTAACAAAAAAACTAAAAACTTGAAAGAGTGAAATTTTATTCCCATTGCAGAATTGACGTCAGTTCATTCACGGGCATTATTTTTTTGTTAATCTAATAACGAGTTAAAGTTAAGAAAGCTGCACAAACAATCGATTAGGAGTGGTTTATGGGCTATCGTATTATGACGAATGTGGCGTCTCTAGCAACTCAGCGTCATATGCGAAACACTCGACGCATGTTGGACCAAAGTTTAGAAAGACTGTCGTCTGGTTATCGCATTAATAAAGCGTCAGATGATGCCGCTGGACTAGCAATAAGTGAAAAATTAAAATCAAAAGTTCGCGGACTTCAACAAGCACAAAGAAATGCAAATGACGGAATTAGCCTTATTCAGACAGCAGAAGGGGGGCTTGATGTCGTTCAAAACTCTCTTATCCGAATGCGAGAACTAGGCGTCCAATCAGCTTCAGATACCATCGGCCCCAAAGAACGAGAATACCTGGATATTGAATACAAAGCCCTGAAAGATGAAATTGATCGAATCGCCTATGCAACCCAGTTTAATGGAACGCAATTGTTGGATGGCACCGGAGGAGTTCTTGAATTTCAGGTTGATACTGGTGGTAAAAATTTATTAGGAATTGATAGAATAGTTTTCAAAGCCTACCAATCAAATGTGAATACGTACAAACTAGGGGTTCAGGACATTTCCATAGATTCCAAAGAGGGGGCTCAGGAGTCTTTAAATCACATAGAAGAAGCCATAGATTATGTCAGTTACATTCGCGCAGATCTGGGTGCCATACAAAATAGATTGAACTCGACAGTAAACAGTATCAGCATGACCGTCGAAAATTTGAGTGCTGCAAATAGTCGTATTCGTGATGTTGATATCGCAGAAGAGTCCTCCGAATTAACTCGAAATCAAATACTCATGCAGTCAGGCACGTCTGTCCTTCAACAAGCAAACTCAACCGCGAAAATGGCCCTTAATTTACTAGAAGGAAGATAATGCAACATGAATTACTGTGGACATAAATCTTTTGCATAAACCAATCCTTTGAACAAGAAGAAAAAGGACTGCTCTTCAATTTACAATTTTGAAATAAAGAAATACTGTAGAAAAAGCTGTCTAGTGCGATAGTAGTAAAATTTATTTCTAGCTATCTGGAAATTATAGATGTTGAATAATAGCAATTATTTTGTGGATATTTGGTTTTGTTATGGAAGTTTTTTTTATGGTTTTGAAGGCGTTTTAAAAAAAATTGAAAGCAATCTCTTATTTGTTTCCGTTCAGACAACGACAAAAACTGAGACCAAGCAAATTGCCGACTTCATTGAAACGATTTTAAATAAATCAAAAGGACTCATAAGAATTGAACTTAGAATTTATGATAATAAAAACGTTAAAGAT
>CANJMU010000186.1 GCA_947475135.1 Silvanigrellaceae bacterium | reverse complement strand
CTTGTCTGTTGTTGAAGAAAATGTTGCTTTGGGCGGAAAAGTTCGCATCGATAAAATTGGTATTTTGACAGTCAAAGATCGCGCTGCTCGTAAAGGCCGCAATCCTCAAACTGGTGAAGAAATTCGCATTCCTGCTTCCAAAAAAATCTCTTTCCGCGTTGCTAAATCTTTGAAAGAAAGACTTGGCGCTGGAAAAAAATCAGCTAAGAAAAAATAATTTTTTTCTTATTTAAATATGACTTACATAAAATAAAAAAACCCAAGTTTAAATTATAAACTTGGGTTTTTTATGTAACATAAAATTCGTTTTTTATCCAAGGGCAAAAACTTTTTTGTCCCAGATGATATGTGACAATTCCGAAGGCGCTGGAAACAATTTGAAGATATCTGATTTTACTTTTTGAGTTTGAGACAATTCAAATTCTTTTTGAATTTCTTTTGCAAGAGCTGTATGCAGATCATGGCCAGCTTTATAAGCGTACACATGACCTAAAATTAAAAATTGATTCAGGTGAAGATCGCCAATCAAATCTAATATTTTATGTTTGACAAATTCTTTTTGAGTGCGTAACCCATTTTCATTTAATAACCCATTTTTTTCTACAACTAAAGCGTTTCGTAAGGATCCGCCGCGAGCGAGGCCTTTGGATTGGATGAATTGAATTTCTTCGGAAAGACAAAATGTTCTTGCAAAAGCTATTTCTTGGCAAAAAGAGTTTCCATTAAAATCAAGGGAAAAAAATTGTTTTCCAATGAAGTTTGATTTTTCAAAATCAATTCCATAGGAAATTTTTGGTTGAGAGGAGGGCTCAATGCGAATAAACCGTTCTGGATTTTTAGGGTCAAGAACTTCGATTGTTTTATGAACAACAAAAAACCTTTTATTTTGATTTAAATTTTGTACACCAACAGAATCAAGGAGTGTTAAAAAAGGAAGGGCAGAGCCATCAAAGATTGGCATTTCGGGCCCATCAATATCCACTCTCAAATTATCAATTCCCATTCCATAAAGGGCCGACATGAAATGCTCAATTGTGGTTACGTAACAGGATGGGGAACCAATCATGGTTGCAAGGCTTGTGTCAAAAACACTTTTTGGCGTCGCTAGGATTGGTGAAGACCGAGGGATGTCTGTTCTATAGAAGCGAATTCCGGTGTTTTCGGAGGCAGGAAATATTTTAACTTGAATTATTTTTCCAGAGTGTAATCCAATACCTTGAAATTCCAACGATTTTGCAATTGTTCTCTGTTTTTCATTTTGTAGACTCATAGGATGTCATACCCTTTTGAAAAGTTCCGCATCAAGACCCTTTAGAGTATCGGTCAGGAAATATTTTACTTGAGAAGAGGCCTGTTTCCTAAATCCAGTTTCTTCGTTGTCGCCGCGACTCGGTTTCCTCATGTACCAGTGCGTACACTGCGTCAACACTCGCTTGCGTCGCCTCGAAACTGAGGTTAGGAAAGAGGTCTCATGCTCCAAATACTTAATATTTTATAACATTTTTAATGTACAACGGAAATAGAAAAACTGAGTTTTAAAACAAATAAGAAATGTTAGCTTTATGACGAGGTAGGAATGGAGGTGCCGATCGGATTTGAACCGATGTGTAAACGATTTGCAATCGTTTGCGTAGCCGCTCCGCCACAGCACCAAAATCTTGCGAAAGTTCTTCTAACCCATTGTGAATGGTTTCGCAAGTAGGCAAAAGAAAATGGCAATGCTACAATTCTTAGGGTTCTTTCTTGTTGAGGTTATATTTTATGAGCCATCCCCGCTCTTTGTTTCCTTCGATTCAAAAAAAATGTGCAAATAAATTAAATTTTTGGAAATCATTGGAAAATAAATTTTCATTGTTTCGTTTGTTTTCTATTCTTATTCTCATTGGAATTCTTGTTCATTTATTTTCTGTGAATAAAGATATATTTATTATTTTATTGTTTGTTACCTTTGTTTATTTTAATGTTTGTTTTTGGGTTCACGATCACTTAAAAGATGTGATATTAAAATGGAATGCGCTCATCAAGAGATTTGAAAATAAAGATTTAAGACAAAATAGAAAATTCTCTGAACTGCAGAAGAAAAATAATGTTTTTGAAAATTTAATCAAAGAGGTCCCCAAAAATCACTTTTATGCTGCAGACTTAGATGTGGCACATCATTTGTTTCCATTGATGGATACATGTTTATTTTCAAACACATCTCATAAATTATTTTATTTATTAATGAATGGTGGGCTACAAAAAGAACCAGAAGAAGTGATTAAGCAAAGGGTTTTTGTTTCAGAATTAATTTCTAAAAATTCTTATTTTGTTTCTAAAATGGATTATTTTCAGAAATATTTTATGATGAAAAATCATAAATTAGATTTAAAAAACGTCATTTCTCAAAAGCAAAATATCGAAAAAAATCGTAAAAATTCTATTTCAATTTTATTTCTTATTTTTTCTTTAGTATCCATGATTTTTTGGTTTTCTTTTTTTGTGCCGGTTATTTTTCAGAGTTTTTTAACATCTCAATGGGAGAATTTATTAAACCCAATTGTTCAATATGCACTTATTATTTTTATTTTAAATTCATTTTTTCAAAAAACTATGAGTCGACTGAGCGATTATGAAAGTTTTTTATACTTTCAAAATTTATTAAAAACTCAGAAATTCACTCAAGGTCTCTCCTGGGTGCCTGCAATTCAATCTAAACACCTTTATTTTCTAAATATCATTTTGAAATATGATAATTTTCGAAGGAATCCTTTGAATTGGCTTTTGATTCATTTTATTTTTCCTTTAGACTCATTTGTGTTTCTTTATGTGGAATTTTTTTATAAAAAAAATATTGAATTACTAGAAAATTTAAAAAATATTTGGATTGATTTTGATTTATGCTTGGCATTTGCGCGCTTTGCTCAGGAAAATTCAACATCTCGATTTCAAAATCAATTTTATATCAATGAATTTAAAGTTGAAGAAATAAGACATCCATTAATTCCAGTTTCTTTTTGTGAGAGTAATCATTTTATTT
>CANJMU010000185.1 GCA_947475135.1 Silvanigrellaceae bacterium | reverse complement strand
GTGGGCCTGTACTCGCAGAAATAAATCCATCAACTTGATTTAAAAATGAAATAAATTCATTCAATTGAAAAAGTCCAATAGCATTCAGAAACTTTTCATTTTTTTTCAGTAATTTTTCTTCAATTTCTTCACGTTCAGATTCTTGTCCTGTAATAATAATATTATATTTTTCTTGGTCTAATTTTTGACCAAGTTGAACATATTTTTCTAAGGACCATTCCCTAGCGCTTCCCTTTGATTTCGTATGAAAAATTAAATTGAATTTATTTTTATCTAATAAATGAGAAAAGTTTTCTGAAAGAGGATCAATTTTATTTAATCCATAATATTTTGGAATATCAGATATTTTAATAGGAGAAATATTTATGAATGGTCTTAATAATTTTAAATTGAGCAGGGACTCATGTGAGCCTGAATTTTTTCGAGTTAAGTTAACAAGTTTTGTGCAAGAGTACCAATGAAAAAAACGACGATTTGTTCCAATCCGATTTTTAATTTTAAGTTTTGCAAAAAAAATTGAGATCTGGTGATGAGGAAAAACAAAAAAAATGGTGTCAAAAGTTTTCAAATAAGTTTTATCAAGAGTTTGAAGTTTTTCAAAATCAAGAAATTCATCAATATGAATACAGGACTTGATAAGACTTTCCGTATATTTTTTTCCTAAGAAAGCAATGTAACAATTTGGAAATTTTTCTTTTAAAAGACCGGCCATAGGAAGCGTTAAAACAACATCTCCTAAGTTATCTGTGCGGCTTAGAATAATGCGTTGCGGAATGGTTGTCATAAATTCCATTGAATAAAAAAATAAATTTATTTTAAAATAAAATTACACCCGTTGTTTATCCATCATGATTTGCAATAAAGTAATAGCTGCAGGTGTAATTCCACTAATCCTTGATGCCTGACCTAATGTACATGGCCCATGGCGTTTTAATTTTTCCACGACTTCTTTAGAAAGTCCACTGATGGATTCATAATTAATATTTTCGGGAATTAAAATATTATCAAATAATTTTTGTTTTTCACACTGAGCGTCTTCGCGACGAACATAACCTTCATATTTTACATCAATTTCTAAGGCTTTTAATATTCGTAAATCATAATCTGTCATAAGGCCCATTTCTTTTAAAATCCTAACATTGACCTCTGGTCTTTTTAAATAAGATTCTAAGGTAACATGAGTTGTGCTAATTCCGGGAAGTTGGTGTTCCTTTAATTTTGAATTGAATTCTTCTGTACAGGGAAGCCATATATTTTTAATTCTATTTTTTTCGTGTAATATTTTTTCTTTTTTATCTAGAACTTTATGATATGTTTCCTGTGAAACAAGACCTAATTGAAATCCATATTCAGAAAGACGTTCATCGGCGTTGTCTTCTCTTAATCTCAATCGATTTTCTGCACGACTTGTGAACATACGATAAGGTTCATTTGTTCCTAATGTTGTGAGGTCATCAATCATCACACCAATATAACTTTCGCCGCGGCTGAGTATGAACGGTTTTTCTTTTTTGACTTTTAATGCCGCATTTATTCCAGCTATTAAGCCTTGTGTTGCTGCTTCTTCGTACCCTGTTGTTCCGTTAATTTGTCCTGCTAAAAATAAATTATTTATTTTTTTTGTTTCCAGTGTTGGTTTTAATTCTGTAGGTTGAACATAATCATATTCAATTGCATAACCAGGTTTCATGATCACAACATTTTCAAAACCAGGGATTGTTTTTAAAAATTCTTCTTGGACATGAATGGGTAAACTTGTGCTAATGCCATTTGGATAAATTTCGTGTGTATTTAATCCTTCGGGTTCAATAAATATTTGATGATTCACTCGCTCTGGAAATTTAATGACTTTATCTTCAATGCTTGGGCAATAACGTGGACCAATTCCTTGAATAACTCCACTATACAATGGTGATAAATGCATATGATTTCGAATGACATCATGTGTTTTTTCATTTGTATAGGTAATGTAACAAGGGACCAATTGTTGAGTTATCTTTTCAGTACGAGAACTAAATGGGACAAAATCTGGGTCGCTGTCTTGTTTTTCTAATTTGGAAAAATCAATGGTTCGGGCATCCAGTCGTGGTGTCGTTCCTGTTGTCATGCGTCCTACTTGAAAACCGTAGGCTCGAATGGCTGCAGCTAATTCAATGCTTGCAGGATCGCCTGCGCGTCCCGCAGTGATTTGTTTTTCACCAATATGAATCAATCCGTTTAAAAAAGTACCTGTAGTTAAAATCACACACTGACTATTTATTTTTTGATCCAAAGATGTCCGAACTCCGTAAACTTTGTTTTCATCTAAAATAAGAGAAGTCACGGTGTCTTGTAGAATATCAATATTTGCGGTGTTTTCTAATGTTTTTCGCATGTAATTGCGATAGAGATCCATGTCAGCTTGGCCACGAGAGGACCAAATTGCAGGGCCTTTTGTTTTGTTTAAAATTCGGAATTGAATACCGCAGTTGTCAATGGCTAAACCCATTTCACCGCCAAGTGCATCCAATTCTTTAACCAAGTGGCCTTTTGCCGTTCCGCCAATAGCAGGGTTGCAGGACATCTGCCCAATGCGATCGATATTTATTGTAATCACAAGAGTTTTTAATCCCATGCGAGCACTTGCTAATGCCGCTTCGCAGCCAGCATGGCCCGCTCCCACAACAACAACATCATAGTTTAATTGGCGCATCGTTTGTTACCTTACAGTGAATTATTTGTTTATTTAAATATAAGATTCATAAATTCTTGTCTGGTGGCAATCGAATCACGAAAAGCACCAAGCATAGAACTTGTCACCATTGTGGCACCTTGTTTTTTAACTCCACGCATGCACATGCAGCTGTGAACTCCTTCAAAGATAACTCCAACCCCTTGTGGTTCTAGATTTTCAAAAATGGCGTTGGCGACTTGTTCTGTTAAACGTTCTTGAACTTGAAGGCGTTGCGAAAAAACATCGACAATTCTGGCTAATTTAGAAAGTCCGACAATTTTTCCTTTGGCAGGGATATATCCAATATGGGCTTTTCCAGAAAAACTGAGAAGATGATGTTCGCAAAGAGATGTG
>CANJMU010000184.1 GCA_947475135.1 Silvanigrellaceae bacterium | reverse complement strand
TGTCTTAGGTATTTTTTCATTCAACATGATGGGACTACAAGGTGCCATTTATCAAATGATAAATCACGCCATCACTGCTGGTGCCATTTTTATTTTATTGAATTTTTTAATGGAACGGCGAGAAAGCCAGAACATGAATGATTTTGGTGGACTTGCTGCTGTTCTGCCGTGGTTTTCTTTCTTTTTTGTGGTTGCAGTCATGGGTTCTGTTGCTTTGCCAAGCACGGGCAGTTTTATTGGAGAATGGCTTATCTTAAATGGATCCTTCCATCATCATTTTTTATTTGGAACATTAGCCACTTTAGGGGTTATTTTTGGTGCTGTTTATATGCTTTGGATGACTTATAAAGTTCTGTTCGGACCTCTTAAAAATCATTCCTTAAAAAATATTCGACCCATGAATTTTTCTGAAGTTTTTCAGCTGAGTTTTTTAACTCTTGCCATATTTATTTTAGGTTTCAGCTCTCGGGCTTTTTTCGATCATTCGTATGCAACTTTGTCTCAAATTGAAAAAAGTGTGAATGAAAATAAACCTTATTTTTCTGGCCTGACAGTTTATCAGAGTGGATATTTGACTTCTTTAGAAAATAACTCAGAAAAAACTCCCGTTCTTTTATCAATTTCTAAAGAAAAAGGAGTGAAATAAAAATGACTCTTTTCAGTAATAGAACAGCAGATTCTGTTCCTTTGGTCTTAAATCAAGTTTTGCACGAAAAGATATTTCCAGACTTTCATTTTTATCTTTCTTCGTCACCACTTTTAATTTTGTTAGGCGGTGCTCTTTGTTTAATTCTTTTGGGCTCATTTCAAAAAAATCACCTTCTTCCACATAAATTAAATGTTTTTTTTGCCGCATTTCTTTGCTTTTTAAGCGCTTTATTTTCGTTATTATTTTTTACTCAAACTCCTTCCAATTTTTTAGGTGGTGCTTTTCTGGTCGATGAATTATCTCAAAAATCTTTTTTTGTGATTTCCCTAGGAACATTGCTGACTATTTTGTGTTCTTACACAACGGAAATTGGAAAAAAATTGTTACGTTACGAAATGCTTGCTCTGTTACTTCTGAGTTCCTCGGGAATGATGATTGTAGTCAGCAGTGGCGAATTTGCTTCCTTTTTTATTGGAATTGAGCTGTTATCTATTTCACTTTATGTGATGATTTCTTACCAACGACTTCAAAAAGAGGGGTTAGAAGCTGGGGTAAAATACTTTATCAATGGTGCTGCTGGGTCTGCCATTTTACTTTTTGGAGCCGCTCTGATTTATTCTTGTTTGGGATCCCTTCAATTTTCATCCTTTCATTTATTACAACTGTCTTGGAAGTCACCTTTTTCTGCGATGGGATTGTTTTTCTTTTTTATTGGGCTTTTCTTTAAACTTGCGGTTGCACCTTTTCATGTCTGGGCAGCTGATGTTTATGAAGGTGCAAATTCCCATTTAACAGGGTATATGGCTGCTTTTGTTAAATTTACCGTTGTTGTTTTTTTTATTCGACTTCTTTCAATTCACTATAGTTTCAACTCCCAAAATCATTTTATTGTCTTTTTTTCATTTTTAGCTATTTGTTCCATGGTGATTGGTGCACTTTATGGTCTTGTCCACAACAGTGTCAAAAGGATTTTAGCCTATTCTTCCATTGCCAATGCTGGTTATTTTACAGTTGGTTTTGTAACCTTAATTTCAAATCCTGGCAATGAACTTGCCCGGCAAGCTCTTTTTTCATACGCAATTATTTATGCTGTCTTTAGCTTTAGCGCCTTTCAATTATTGGGATGGTTTGAAGAAGGCAATCATGAAAACCTTTTAAAAGAAGAATTGTTTGGACTGGGATCTAAAAAACCACTGGCAGGAGTTGCCTTTTCCATTGTGTTGTTTGGTTTTGCAGGAATTCCGCCATTTGCTGGTTTTATTGGAAAATACTTTATTTTGACATCTGCATTGTCTCAGGGCTTTTATGGTCTTGTTGTCACCTTAATCGTATTGAGTTCTGTTTCTTTGTATTACTATTTATCGCTTTGTTCCGATATTTGGTTTCGTTCCCCAAATCGTTACAGTTTTAAAAATAATCAATCCGCAAAAACTAATTTTTCGATGAATACAATTCTATTCTGTTTGATACTTATTATGGTCATTGTTGGTATTTTTGGGCCAAGATTTGCTTATCATATTTGATATTCCCTCTCCTTATTTTCGTCAAAATTAAAAACTTTTAACTTTAAGATTGAAAACAATGAATAAATCTTCTATTTAAAAAACAGGAAGTTTTTAAAAGGAAATTTATGAAAAGAAGAAATTTTATTCAAAGTATTGCTGTGGCTTCCGTTTTACCGTCATCTCTTTTTGCACTTAATCATCAAGATACAAGTGGAGATACATTGGACTCCCATGAAGACACCAGTCTCATTTTTTTAAATGAAAAAGATTCTAGTCATCCAGTAATCGCAATGTTAACCACAGTCCTTTCCGACTCCCTAGAAGATTTTAAAAATGGTGAAATTGAATCGGGAATTCCTAAAATAAATTTGTTGAAAAATGCCAAATTTAGTTTTTTAAAGCGGGACCCTCAATCACGTCAACTCAATAATCAGGGACAATTAAGCGCTGACACAGAAATTTTTCAGCCAAATGGAAGCTCTGTCGCACTCAACTGGGATGAAACCATATGTGTTGAAGTGTTTCCTATTTTATCCGATGAATTTGCTTTTGTTTTACTTTTACAACATGGCCTAGAACAAAAAATATCTTTTTTGGGGTGGAATCCTTATCAACAAAAATGGATGTTACTTTACAGCGCAAATCCATTTGGGGAAGACTCTGAATTCAACTTTCGTACACTAATTTATTCTTTACCATCCCAAGCTTTTCAAACAGAAAATACAGTGCTTGCATTTGAAAAACCAGGGGAAGGATATTTTGTTTTTGAATGCGGAAATCTTTCCTCGCAAGAATTTCAATGTGAAATGATAGGAAAAATAGATCATCAAGAAATCTTAGGTCCCAACTGGATGTTTCAAATTCCACAACCCTTTGGCCTGAATGAAAATAGAAGTGAAAATAGGCTGGAAAAT
>CANJMU010000183.1 GCA_947475135.1 Silvanigrellaceae bacterium | reverse complement strand
TCCATCCAGTCTTCTTGGTAAGTTCAAAACAATGTTTTTAGATTTCGGAATTGTTGGCCTCATTGTTTACAGTTCAATTTTTTATATCCCTTTTTATTTATTAGGGCATATCTTTATCTATCTCGCATTGATTGTCAGCGTGATTAGTGGAGGACAATATCTATGGTTGTATTACAAAGAGCTCAAAAAAAGGTAACATGTTTCCTTTTTGTTTATTTAGCATCTTTCTCGAATGCTTATGCGTGCAGTGGCGCTTGGAATCAGCTGGAATGTGAAGATGTTGTCTTTCATTTCGAAAATTATACGAATCTAAATATTTCAAGCACATCGGATGGTTATGGATTTTACAAGTATTATCCTACAACATTTTTGTTACCTGCGGCTTCCGGAAACAATCCTGGCACGGCTCAAACTGGTGGTGGTTACTATCGGACTGGTTTTGATGAAGATGATCATACAGGTGACGATCATTTTAGTTTCAGTGAAAATGGAGCCTCCATTTTTCAATTTTTAGTTTCCAATAAAAATAATCAACAATTTAAATACACAATTTCTCAATCGAATAATACGGATGGTTATGTTGGATATTTATATGATACGGACAATGCAACTCCAAGGTTTTTATTTTCTCAAAATGCTTCTACCGCAAAAACTGGTTACTGGGATCATCCATCGGGAACAACAAATTTTTATTTTCATGTTTATTCCAAAATTAAAAATATCAGTGTGATTAACTTCACAAATAAAATATTAGATTCAGAAATTGTTCCTGGCGACAGCTTATCTTCATACAATATTTCCGAACCAGAACGCGCCAATCAAGTGCTCCCAATCCCAACAAAAAAAATTATTCCAAAACATTTTTATCAATTAACTGATATCACGCTCTATCATCCTCAGAAATTAGTTTTTTCCATTGAAAATTCGGATCAAACAACAGTGGAATGTCCTGTTCCTTTCGATCAAAATTCTCGTCCTTTGCAAAATTTTTCGTGGAGTTTCAATTACAATGGTACGAACGGTCAAATTGAATGCAAATCTTATACTAATTTTCCGAAGGGTTTTTATCAAATCAATTCAAAAGGTGTTTACTTAGACGATATTAATTATAATCCAACACAATCCGATGCGTTTCTTTATTCGGATGGTGAAAAAGCGTGTTCACTCAATTCTACGGAAAATTTTGTCAAAGTTTATGAAAATTTGGGCGGTGGAAAAAATAATTCCGGTGGTTTTGATTTTGGAAACGATGTTTTAAATTTAGACCTCATTGGCGATTTTGCAAAAAGTATTGTGATATCCAATTGTAATATTTCGATATTAAAAAATCTTAATATTTTAAATCAAAAAGAAATGGCTCACAATCCATTTCTTGCAACACCGAATGGTGAAATGAATGATGGTGTTTACTTACACATTTCCCAAGAAAAAAATATCCAAGAATTAATTTACGTCAAAAATAATTCCTATTTTTTAGTACCAACAATTGATATTTTATATTCTTTAGTGCAATCGGGGACGGCTGGCGATGACTCAGCAATCTATTATAATATTCAAAATTATAGTGTGATGCCTGAATTTTTATTAAAAAAATTACAAAATAAAGGCGTGTGTCAGGCCTATAATGGTGAATGTAAATCAAACTAGCGTTGGGTGACCTTGTGCAAAAAGTGAAGTTTTTAAAGATATTTTTTATTTTTATTCTTTTGTTTTTTTGTTCAAAAATATTTTCATGCCAAAGTTTTCTGTTTACTTTTTGTTACGATATTGAATTTCATTTTAGCAACACAACATCGGTTGGGTTTTCCGGTACTTCCGACGGGTATGGGTATTATAAATATTACCCAACAGATTTTTATCTTCCTGTGTCTTCCAATAATGCAGGGGAAGGCTCTACTGGTGGTGGTTATTATTGGAATACTTTTGCTTCCCGTCATGTTGGTGATGACCATATTCGCATTTATTCGAATGGGAGTGATCATAAACTTTTATTTTCCATTGAAATTACAGATAAAGAAGGACAGTGTTATTCTTCCCCATGCACCGTGAAATATAATTATAAAGTAACAGGACAAGATGATTTTTGGAAATATATCAGTCTAGATATTTATGATAGCGATGGTCACTTTGTTTCAAAAATTAATGACTCTAAAAATACATTTGAAAGCCACGAGGTCAAGACCAATTATGAAGGGACTTCGGTCTATCAAATCGTCATCATTCCAAAAAATAATTTTAAAATACATGTTGTCAATTCTACATCATCTCATATTCAAATGCCTTCTGTTATTTTATCTGATGGTGTGAATTTGATGGAACCCCGAGAAACTAAAGAACCTGAAAAATATCAAGAAATCACCAATGAAGGTATCTTTGAATTCGATTCTATGATTTCAGAGGAAAGCCGTGAAGTTTATTTTTCGGATAAAAATTCAAAAGAGGTGATTGTTTGTTCCTTAATTCAAGATCCTTTAACCCATATTTTACTTAAAGAATTATCTTTTAATTTTTATTATGATCATCAACAAAATAAAATTTTATGCAAAACGAATAAAACTTTGCCGCGGGGATTTTATCAAGTTTTTTTAGATTCGATTTTTAGAAATAAAGTTTTAGTTCCCAAACAAGGATTTTTTATCGCTTATTTGGATGGAGAACATGATGCTTGTACAATGAATTTTGTCAAAAATTTCATTCAAAAATATCATGACCTTGGTGGTGGGTATGGAAACGAATCCTCTGAAGTGTGTGATGGATGTGATGTCATTAATTTGCAAATAAACACGGAATTTTTTCGTCAAGACAAACCAATGTTACCTTGTGAATTTCGTAAAGGTAACAATAACGAAACAAAACCGGTGGCTTATCAGCCATTTTTGGGCTCTCAATATTTGAAAAATAATTTTGGAGATTTGAATTTTTTAAGTCCGCAATTTTTTCATTCTCAATTTGATATTCCTGATGGCGTTTACTTAAGATATGAGAAATCAAAAAATATTGATTCCATGATTATTGTGAATCAAGGATATTTTTATACAATTTCAGATATTGATACATTATATCGATTAAAAAATCATGATGGAAATTATTT
>CANJMU010000182.1 GCA_947475135.1 Silvanigrellaceae bacterium | reverse complement strand
TTTATTTTCTTCAATTAAATGCGTAAGCTCTTTACTAACTAATTTATCTAAAATCGCACCTTTTTCTTCTAAAATACGAAATACATTTATTTTTTCAATTTCAGTGAGCATGGCTAATCCAGCAGCCATAGCCAATGGGTTTCCTGATAAAGTTCCCGCTTGATAAGCATATCCAAGCGGAGCAATATGTGACATAATTTCTTTTTTTCCACCATAAGCAGCAGCAGGAAGTCCACCGCCAATTATTTTGCCAAATGTCCATAAATCGGGTTCAACACCAAACACTTCAGCACATCCACCCTTAGCAAGTCTAAAGCCTGTCATAACTTCATCAAAAATAAGAACAGCTCCATGTTCTTTTGTTACTTTACGCAAGAAACTTAGAAAATTTGGTTGAGGTTTAATTAATCCCATATTTGCGGCGACTGGTTCAATAATAACAGCAGCAATATCATTGCCATATTGAGAAAAAATTTCGCGAATACTTTCTTCATTATTATATATGGCAGTTAGAGTATCCTGCGTTGTTCCTTCTGGAATTCCAGCAGAACTTGGATTGCCTAATGTTGCAAGTCCACTTCCTGCTTTCACTAAAAAGTGGTCTGCATGACCATGATAACAGCCTTCAAACTTCACAAATTTATTTTTACCAGTTGCTGCTCGTGCAGCGCGAACTGCACTCATAGTCGCTTCGGTTCCACTATTTACAAAACGCAAAAGCTCAATTTGTGGAATAAATTGTTTTATTTTTTCTGCCAATTTTAATTCAAGTTCACACGGCGCACCAAAGGTTATTGCTTTTGCTGCTTGTTCTTGAATTGCAGAAACAACACTAGGATGAGAATAGCCTAAAATAAGAGGTCCCCAGGAAGAACAAAAATCAACGTAACAATTGCCATCCACATCATAAAGTTGTTTGCCTTTTCCATGGGAAAAAACAATGGGGGTTCCACCCACTGAACGAAATGAACGCACAGGTGAATTCACTCCCCCAGGAAAACAAGCATGACTACGAGACATAATTTCTTTTGAATTTTCTAATTTCACGACTCAAATCTCCTTTACAATCTATTCTATAAACACAGTGGCCCAGGCCTTCGCCGGGGTGAAAGACATAAATACTCAACAATATCAATAGTGTAATAGAAATTGATCTATTCTATGATCTATTCTATGATCTATTCTATAATCTATTCTAATGGAGAGCCTCATGCCGAGAAAAGCTTTAGATAAAGATAAAATTCAATACGAACTCCTAGCATATCTCAATCGACATGGAGCATCCCCTACTCAATCTTTATGCCAAAAATTTCAAATAAGCCAGCCCACATTATCCAGAATTATTTCTTCCATAAAAAACCAAATTCTCGTTCTCGGCAAAGCACAAGAAACAAAATACGCTCTCTGCCGCAAAATAGAAAACACAATAACACCAATTCCACTTTATGAAATTCATGAAGATGGATCTAGCAAACAACTTGGCATTTTACATGCATTAGAACCTCACGGTTTTTATTTTGAAAGTAAAATTCCAGGAACAAAATCTTCACTTTACAGAGATCTTCCTTACTTTTTAAATGATATCCGCCCTGCAGGGTTTCTTGGCCGTTTAATTCCAGCTCAAAACAAAGATCTTCATTTACCAAACGACGTCACCAGATGGAATCCGGAACATTGTTTAACTTATTTGTCTTGTCGAGAGTGGAATTCCATTGGCAATTATATTTTAGGCGAAAAATCGTTTCAACTTTATCTTGAAAATTGCCAATTGCTAAAACAGTCCATTAACTCTACACAACGAGAAGAACAATATTCTCAACTGGCCAATGATGCTCTCTTACTAGCAGACCTTGGCTCCTCCGCGGGAGGAGAACAACCAAAATTCACAACAATATTATTGCCAGAAATGAAACATGTTTTAGTTAAATTTTCACCCCCAACCAATACAGAAATTGGAAAACGCGTCGGCGATTTAATGATTTGTGAACACCTTGCGCTACAAATACTTAAAAAAAATTCTTACGACGCCAGTGAATCTAAAATAATAATGCATGACCACAGGTTTTTTTTAGAGGTCAAAAGATTTGACCGCATGAATAAATTTGGTCGCAGAGGCCTTATTTCTCTTGGATCTCTTGATGCTGAATTTACCGGAAAACTAGGTTCTTGGAGCCAGACAGCGGCAGAACTGATTAAAAAGAAAATAATTCCCTCACAACTTTTAACTCAAATTCGTTGGCTAGAACTTTTTGGCGAACTGATTGCAAATAATGATATGCATTTATATAATCTTTCTTTTTTCACTTGCGGTTTAAAAGTCACAGGTTTAGCCCCTGTTTACGATATGCTTCCCATGTTATTTATGCCAAGAAATAATCAAATTATTCATAAACAATTTGCACCACCTCTCCCACTGCCTGAAGATGGAAAAATTTGGAGTTCTGTTTCGACAGTTGCACTTGAATTTTGGGATGAAGTTTTAAGCAATACAAGAATTTCAACTTCATTTAAAAAAATTGCCCAGGAATGCAAGAATAAGATAACAGAGTTAAAAGATTTGGCGAAGTTATTGCCTAAAAATTAAAAAGAATATCGCGCCGGCATATTTCTATCCACAACTTGAATAGCAATAACCTCTGTCAGCGTAATATTTTTGTGCGCAAATTTTGGTGGCACAACCATTGGGAAAACATTGGCAACAACATTAGAAAAAATTTTATCAATAGCTGTATAGTCTTTTTGCGGATGACTTGTGCGGGAAAGATTTTCAAACTTCTCCATAGAACCATTGGTATTAATGTACACTTTATAATAAACAATATCCCCAGGATGCAAAGGAGAACTTGGTGGAACAACACGATCTTCAGAATTCCACACTGCACCAAATCGCTCTCTAAATTCTTGAGTAAATTGGAATAAACTCATATCTTTTTCTGCAAAACGTTTTACAACACGGGGCTCATTTGTTGGAGCTAGAGAAGGCCCTTCAATAGGAATGTCGCCGTCATCACCTTCAATTTCATTTTTTGGCACTTGATTTTGATGGCGTAAATTATCAACATAATTAGTACTGGAGTTTGGCAAGAATGAAT
>CANJMU010000181.1 GCA_947475135.1 Silvanigrellaceae bacterium | reverse complement strand
TTGTTTTTCTAAAAAATTTGACCAGGATTTATCTGGGGTGTCTAATAAATTAATCAGTTTATTTAATTTTTTTGTGTCTTCTTCTTGGCTCCAGTCGCCATTGACCTGAAAGGGATACCAATCGGTTTCTTTGAGGTGAAGCCACAGTTGTGCTCCGCTGGATAACTGAATGCGGCGAAAATCATTGGGCAGCGCATTTTGAAAGCCATCGGGTCTTTTCCATATGATGTGCATCGTGAGAACCTCCATTTTGAACGGGAATTTTCGACTTTCTATCGTTTGCTATCATGTCGAAGTTGGGTTATGAGGGCAAGAGCTTTCGACTCATTTTTTGATATTTAAAAAGTGTAAGGTAGGTGTCTATGTCTCGTGTTATTATTTATACAACAACTCATTGTCCCTACTGTGTGAATGCAAAAAAATTATTCACTCGATTGAACCAAAATTTTGAAGAAATAACTCTTGATGATAAAACGGAACTTCGCCAGAAATTATCGAAAGAAAATAATGGTTGGAGGACTGTTCCCATGATATTTATAGATGAAAAATTTTATGGAGGATTTGATGACATCAATCAACTTTACAAAAATGGTGAGCTTCAAAAAATTTTGGGTATTGCGCAAATTTCTTCCGTTAAAACTTAATCAAGTTTGTTTCTTTACATTCCTTTTATGTTCCTTTTTTTTATTCAATTCCTGTCAAGTCACTTTTCTGAACGGGTGGAATAACATCCCTGAAGAGTTTCACAATATTTATTTACCTTCCGTTGTGGATGAATCCAATTTAGGAGGGAATTCTATACGGCTTTCTAATGCAATTCGAAAGAATTTAGCAAAAAGAACGGATGTGAACCTCGTTTCTATTGATAATGCCCGCATTGGTTTATGGATTCATATTTTAAATCGAAAACAAACAATTGTTAGTGTTGATAACTGTCAAAATCCGGGGAGTCCAACCGTGGGTAGTGGTGCATTTGCTTGTTCTGAAATTCATCCCAATATTGTCAATCGTAACGATGCGTCCTTTGATTCCATGACTCAACCTGCGCAAAGTGCAAATACAGAATCTTTGGTATTTACGTATCAATGGAAGATCATTGATTTGAGCTCCGGGGAAATCCTTTTTTCAGAAAAAGCGACGACGAGTGGAACATCATTTAATGAAATTGGTGATAACGGGGATGGCCGCACCTTAGCTTATGTGCAAAAAAATCCACAACTTCATGCCCTAAGGTACCAAGAAATTGTTGATGACACTGTGAAAAATATTGCAGAATCCATTGCTGCAGATATGGAAGGAAAAATAGTGACGCAATTAAATAAAAAATATAATTCAGGAAAATAAGAATTTAATAAATAAACACATAGGAAACAGAAAATAAAGGGAGTTGAACAAAATGAATTTTAATTTGAAAACAGTTCAAGATAATTTAAACGATCTGAAAAGTATCGCTAACGCTGTTCGTTACCTTAGTATGGATGCTGTTTTAGCAGCTAAATCTGGGCACATTGGACTTCCCTTGGGTGGGGCGGAAATGGGTGTGTTACTTTATTTTGCGGTGATGAATCATAACCCTAAAAACTCAAAATGGATCAATCGCGATCGATTTGTTCTTTCTGCAGGCCACGGAAGTCTATTGCAATATTCTTTACTTCATTTATGCGGATATGATGTCACTTTAAATGACATTCAAAATTTTCGTCAACTGGGTAGCAAAACACCAGGTCATCCCGAATACGGTGTCACTGACGGCGTTGAATGCACCACAGGCCCGCTTGGTCAGGGACTTTCCATGGCAGTAGGAATGGCGCTTTCAGAACGCATGCTAGACGCTCGCTTCTCGGATGATAATTCATCTGTCATTGATCATCGTACTTTTGTCATTGTTGGTGACGGTTGTTTGATGGAAGGTGTCAGCAGTGAAGCTTGTAGTTTAGCTGGGCATTGGAAACTCAATCGTTTGATTGTTCTTTATGACGCCAATAATATTACAATTGATGGGAATATCGATATTTCTTTTACAGAAAATGTTGCTAAACGATTTGAAGCCTACGGATGGAATGTTTTACATGCAGATGGAAATGATTTTATTTCATTAGCGCAGGCTATGGAAAAGTCCATCGATAACTCTAAATTGAAAAATGGACAAACGGGCCCCACGATCATTGTGTGTCGCGGAATTCCTGGCAAGGGATCGCCCAAATGGGAAGGAAAACACAAAGTTCACGGAAACCCAATGTCTGCTCAGGATGTCGAGGATGCTAAAAAAAATTTAGGGTTCCAGGACACAACACCTTTTCAATTACAAAAAAATATCTATGATAAATGCAAACAATTCATGCAAAAAAAAGTGGATGATTTTAAACATTGGGAAAATAAACTGATTGAAACTCAAAAAAATTGGAAAGAAAAAAGTGATCCCAAATTAGTCCAACGATTAGAATTATGGAATTGTTTTTTTGGTTCTCAAAATCAACAATCTTTTTCTTTCACACAAAATGAAATGGAACAGTCTTCTTCAACCATGGCAACTCGCGTTGCCAGCGGAAAAGCATTATCGCTTTTGGCGCAAAAAAATCCACGTTTGGTGGGTGGCTCGGCGGATTTAGCAGGCAGTACAAATACAACATTATCGGACAGCTCTTTTATATCCGCCAAGGATTTTTCTGGACGAAATATCCATTTTGGTGTCAGGGAGCACGGCATGGGTGCCATTTGCAATGGAATTGCCTTGCACGGAACCTTTCGCCCTTATTGTTCTACGTTTATGGTATTTTCCGATTATTTAAGACCAACAATACGCTTGGCAGCCCTTATGAAAATTCCAACAATTTTTTTATTCACGCACGATAGTTTTGCTGTTGGCGAAGATGGGCCAACACACCAACCTATTGAGCATGTGACGTCGTTACGTGCCATTCCCGATTGTGTGACCTTAAGGCCCGGTGATGGGCTAGAAACTTTTCTATCCTGGGAAAAATGCATCAATGAAAATAATAAGCCATTTATTTTTTGTCTAACCAGACAAGATATCGAAAACTTAGATAATAATTTGCATTCCTTTCCAAAAAGAGATGTCAATTTAGTGCGATTAGGAATTCAAAATGGTGCGT
>CANJMU010000180.1 GCA_947475135.1 Silvanigrellaceae bacterium | reverse complement strand
TGAGTATTCCCCAAAATTTAAATTCCCAAGTAAAATCGGCATTGTTTTGTGTTGTTATTATAAAATCATTTATTCCAACATGGAGTATTTTTAATTTAGAAAAATCTGCTCCTTTTTTTTTCATAATAAACTTTAGTGTAGCGGCCTCTTCGGGGCTTCCCCATCCAGCATAACGCTTTCCTTCAAAGTCTTTGACAGAGTTTATTTTTGCTGAAGTTCTCCATACAAAACAAGAAGGATCTTTTTGGGCAATCGCGGCAATTGCGACAAGTGGCATCCCGGCATTAACCGCTTGAACAAAATCATTCAAATAGGTGACCCCATATTGTGCTTTCCCTGTAGCAATAAGAGTTGTAACCGATGATTCTGTGGGATTAATAATAGATAAATCAATATTATTTTGTTTATATTTACCAATATTTTTAGATACATAAAACCCAGCGTGGTTTGTGTTTGGTTTCCAGTCTAGCAGCAAGGAAACTTTTTCCTGACAGTATAAGAAATTTTCATAAAAAATAAGGAAATAAATTAAAAAAATACTAAAGTAACGAAAAAGTAACATCTAAAAAGCCCTCTGAAATGTAGAAATACCCAAAGTAACAAACTGAAACAAAAGGAGTTTAAAAAATTTTCAAAATTTTGTCCTGTATTTTGTTTGCATTTCGTTTTTTTTGTGTTACCTGCATGGCTTGGTGAGAAATTTTTTTCAAAGCCTACCGGGGTTTTCCTATCATTTTGTTTTTTTTGTTTTGAGGTAAATGACAAAAAATGATGATTAGTACTACTGGCGCTTATATATTCGTCAAAAATTTGGTTAAAAACCATGGCTCATTAAATGTTCTTAAAGGCATCAGTCTTGAAGTCACGCCTGGTGAACTTACGGTATTGATTGGCCCTTCTGGTTGTGGAAAATCAACACTTCTTCGTTGTTTAAACGGATTGGAAGTGATGGATGAGGGAAGCATTACCATTAATGCATTGACTCTCGATAGATCTCCGACGGAAAAATTTTCTTATTCCCACTACGAAAAACAAGCAAAAGCCATCCGTGAAAACGTTGGTATGGTATTTCAAAGTTTTAATCTATTTCCCCATCTCACCCTTCTAGAAAATATCATGAAGGCTCCAGTTGTTGTTAAAAAAGTTCCTGTGAAGGAAGCAAAAGAACAGGCTATGGAAATGCTTAAGAAGGTAGGGTTAGAGAACCACTTTGATCATTACCCTTTTGAGCTTTCTGGTGGCCAACAGCAGCGCGCAGCGATTGCTCGGGCATTAGCAATGTCTCCAAAGGCACTTCTTTATGATGAGCCGACGTCAGCTTTGGATCCTGAATTAAAAAATGAAGTTCTTCAGGTTATGCGGACACTCGATGAAGACGGAATGACGCAAATTGTTGTGACTCACGAAATGGCTTTTGCTAAGGATGTCGCCGACCATATTGTTCATATGCAAGAAGGACGAATTGTCGAAATTGGGACGCCAGAAGAAATTTTTACAAATCCAAAAGAAGAAAAAACAAGACATTTCTTAAGAAACTTCGTTAATAATTTGGGCTAACAATTTGTTGTTTGGGATTGATGTTGATGAAAAGAAACGTTTTAGTTTTTTGTTATTTTCTTTTATTCTTTTTTCATAATATTTTGTTTGCAGAAGCCCAAGAATTAAGATGGGGAAGCGACGCGAATAGTGGCGCCCCATTTGTTTTTCGTGATTCTACCAACCCTAATAAAGTGATTGGGCTCGATGTTGACCTCGTTGAGGCTCTTGCAAAACAAATGGGCATGAAGCCTATTTTTGTCCAAAATTTATGGGATGGTTTGGTTCCTGGATTGCAGGCAGGCAATTACGACATTATTGCGGATGGATTTGAAATTATCGAAGAAAGAAAAGAAAATATTTCTTTTTCTGATCCGTATTACGTGACCTACGAACAGCTTGTTGTTCATAAAGATAATGAAAATATAAAATCTATATTCGATCTGCGAGATAAAAATGTAGGAACTCTACCAGCCTCTTTGGCTTATCGAATTTTAAATAATATTCACGGCGTCAACATTAAATATTATGAAGAAGAATTAAATGCTTACGAGGAATTATCTTCTGGCACAAGGTTGGACGCTGTTTTATTAGATTACGGAATTGCTAAATATTATGCGAAATCGAATCCAAATTTAAAATTTGTCGGAAATCCTGTTGGTCATATGCTTTATGGCATTGGAATTCGAAAGAATGATGTCGAACTTAAAATAAAAATTAATACAGCACTGCAAGCCTTGATAGAAAATGGCACCATGAAAATCATTTTGGAAAAATGGGGTTTGTGGAATACGCAGACGGCAGAAGCTTGGGGACAAAGCTCAAATTATAATTCCGAACCAAAAGGTTATCTTGATTTTTTAAAAACCACAGGAAAGAATTTTTCATGGAAAGATAAAGTAACAATCTATTTAAACTTTATACCGTTGTTAGCCAGGGGTGCTGTTGTTACTTTAGAGATATCTGTTTTTTCAATGGTTTTAGCGATTGTTTTAGGATTAACTATAGCTATTGTGCGATTGTATGCACATCCTGTTTTTGGAAAATTAGCTATTGTTTATATTGAAATTATAAGGGGAACTCCTCTTCTAATTCAATTGTACTTAATTTTTTATGGACTTCCTCATATTGGGATTAGGCTTTCTCCGTTTTTAAGTGCCATACTTGGACTTGGTTTGAATTATGCTGCAAATGAGGCTGAAAATTATCGTGCGGGAATTTTATCTGTCCCTAAAAATCAACTGGATGCGGCATTTGCTTTAGGGATGTCTAAGTTTGAAGCCTTGGTTCATATTATTATTCCACAGGCTTTGCGACTTGTGATTCCCCCCGTTACAAATGATTTTATTGCCCTTATTAAAGATTCTTCCTTGGTTTCTGTCATTACATTAGTGGAATTAACAACAGTTTATAGCCAACTGGCAACGACCTATTTTGATTATTTAGGAATAGGATTGCTGACGGCATCCATGTACTTTCTTGTAGGGCTTCCGTTTGCAAGATTGTCTCGAATGGCGGAAAGAAAATTAATTCAAACTAAAAAAAATCCCTCCCAAACTAGATTCTAATACTTTTTAGGTCA
>CANJMU010000179.1 GCA_947475135.1 Silvanigrellaceae bacterium | reverse complement strand
TTATTCAGTTGATCTAACGCTTCTTTTCCTGTGGCGCCAATTTTTACGTCAAAATTTCCTGTTTTAATTAGGGCGCTCGTAAAAAATGTGCGTAGATCCGACTTTTCTTCGACCAAAAGAACATTAAATTTTGTTCCCTTGCTTTCCAATTTTTTGTCTCCAATCAAAACGGTAGAAACTTTTCTACCTATTCGTCTTTATTTTATAAAAATAAAGTGTGTCAAAAAAAAGAAAAAGGATCTACATCGTAGCTCACGTAATGATGATATTTTTTGTTAAAAATTTCATTTTCTGGAAAAATTTCTTTTGGTTTTATGTTTTTTGAAAATTGCAAAGTGATCTGGACCCGAAAAATCATTTTTACTTTTTCTATCAGGGCATCAACAGGTCCGCAAATTTGAAATTGATGGATATCAATTTTGTTTTTTTGTGCATGCATAACAATGCATTTTTCAATATCTTGAATGATCTGCATCCCTGTTTCTTTTTTTTTATGCTTAACCTCAATTAATATTTGGCGAGTTAACGGGGGAAGATGAAATGTTTTTCTTCTTTTGATTTCTCTTTCATAAAATTCCGTAAAGTCATTTTCTAGGGCATTAAGTGTGACCTTGCTTTCTTGAAATAAGGATTGTAACAAAAATTTTCCTGGTTTTTTTCCACGACTGGTTCTGCCCATGGTTTGTTGAATGAGCTGAAAAACCCTTTCGCTGGACCGAAAATCAGGTAGAAAAAGGATATCTTCTAAATAAAAAGCAACAACTAAGGTTACATTTGAAAAGTCATGTCCTTTCGAAAGCATTTGGGTTCCTACAAGGGCATCAATTTTATGATTTTCAAAATTATCTAGAATTTGATTTAATTTTTCATAAGTTGAAGTTGTGTCTTTATCAAATCTTGCAAAATGATTATTTGGAAATTCTTTTTTTAATTCACTTTCTAAGTACTGTGTTCCTGAGCCTTTCCAGTAGAATAATTTTTGAAGACAGTGAGGGCATTCTTTTCTTGCAGGCATTTTCTTTTCGCAATAATGACAAATTTCCGTTTTTCCAAATTCATGTAAAGTTGTTGTTACGCTACATTCTGTGCACGTTAGGGCTTGATGGCAGGTTGAGCAAACCGCATAATTAAAAAACCCCCTACGATTATAAAGAATTATCATCTGTTCTTTTTTCTCAAATATTTCTTTCATATGAGTTAATATTTCTGGTGCGATATAAAAATGAGTAGAAGATATTTGTGAAGATTTTTTTATAATTTGTGAAGAACCAAAATTGTTTGGATGAGTTGAAAAAATTTCATACGAAATTTTTTGGTTGGAATATTTTTGTGAAAGAAAAAAATAAGAATATTTATTGATTTGAGAATTGTAGTAACTTTCTAGTGAAGGAGTCCCAGATCCTAAGATGCATTTAGCGTTATCATGATGAGCTCTAAATACACATAAATCCCGAGAATGAAAATAAGGAAATTTTTGATTTTTATAACTGTTATCATGTTCTTCGTCGACAATAATAAGGCCGATATTTTTGAGTGGACAAAAGACTGCTGAACGAACACCAATGACGATATTTACTTTTTGAAAATAAATTTTTGCCCAATTTTCTACATATTTTTTCTTTGATAATTTTGAATGAATCAAAGATAAATTATCTTTAAAAACATTTTCAAAACGTTTTCCGAGTTGTGGTGTTAAGGCAATTTCAGGAATTAAAATTAGAACATTTTTTCCTGCTTTAATTGTTTCGATAGCACATTTCATGTAGATTTCTGTTTTACCAGATCCTGTAATACCATGCAAAAGTGTGATTTGATTTTGTAAAATAAAATCCATGGATTGTTGTTGAGGATGGCTTAACAAAATATCTTTTTTAAAATTTAAATTTTCATTTTTTTCATGTGCATTTTCCAATTCTTTTATTTTTTTGAGTTCTTTTTCTATGAGAGAATGATTTTTTAAATTCCAAAAAAATCCAGGTATTAAAATAGGAAGTGAATGCTGAGGTCTTGAAAGATAATAATTATCTATAAAAGCCGCCAAATTTAATTGTGATTTTGTTAAAGAGATATCTTCTAAATAGGGGCTGATGACTTCTTTGCAGGTGTATTCTGGCCTTTCGCAATATTGTATCAATATTCCTATTCTTATTGTTTCTTTTTTTATTCCGGTTTTAAGTGGAACTTTAAAAAAATGAAAAGGTAAAATATTGGAAAATATTTGAGGAATAGAGTATGTCAGTATCAGATTCTTAGGACCTATGACGACAAAAATACCGTATTTATTCATGTGTAGAGTCCTTTATTAGAAAATGAAGGAATGATATTTATGAAAAAATATGCCTTTTTTGATTTCGACGGCACCCTCATTTCACAGGACTCCTTTATGATGATTGTGAAGGAGGGAGTCAAATCTAATCCCCTGAGAGCTCTTTTTTTAATCATTTTTTTACCAGTGATTATTCTACTTTTTCTTTTTAAATTAGATAGATCTTATGCAAAATCACTGGCTTTATGGAGTGTTACTTTTGGAAAATCTAAAAAAGAGTGTATTTTATTTTTTAGATCTGTCATGAACCGCTATAAAGACAATATCTGGTTTTTAGAGTCTAAAAAAGAATTTGAAAGATTAAAGGCCCTTGGTTGCGATATTGTTGTGGTGACGGCCTCTGGGCAAAGTTGGGCTCGAGTTCTTTTGCGAGAGTTTTCAGTGCCAAGTGACATGCTTATTGGCTCCAGGCTTGGTTATTTTTGTTTCGGTGTCATTCTTACTTCTAAAAATTGTTACCGTCATGAAAAAATAAATCGTATTCAAAAGCAGTTAGGGACGAATTTTAGTTGGTATGCTGGTTATACGGATCATATTGCGGATCTTCCTATGTTACTTCCTTGTCAAAATAAATACATTATTTGCCCAAAACCAAAACATCTGATTGATTTTAAAGAGTTTTTTAATAATAAATTCGAGTTATTTCACTGGACAACAAAAGCAAACAAGGGATAAAATATGTCGATTTTCTTACTAATGGCACTAGCTTAAGAATATAACATTTTGATTTTACAATAGAAATAGACAATAATGCCACGCGTAAAAAACTAAAATGCGGGGTCTATTTTCATGATGAAATTTA
>CANJMU010000178.1 GCA_947475135.1 Silvanigrellaceae bacterium | reverse complement strand
ATTACTGCCAGTATTTCAGCATTTATCGCTGTTTTTGCATTGTTACGTTACCTTGAAAAACACTCTACGTATTTATTTGCTTGGTACAGAATAGTGCTTGGAGTTGGGTTAATAATTGGAGCTGTGGTAGGATGGTTGCATTAGTTTTTGGGTGAACATTTTTCATTCGAACAACATTTTTTTGAAATGAAACAATCAACCGAAAACTGCCCTGCGCCTTGAACCACTATCCATAAAAGTAGCACAATATAAAGAAATTCAGACAATTGAAATATTGAATAAAGTCCTGTCACATCTTCCCACTTTGCAGTTCTAATCGCCACAATCATAATAACAATTAAAGGAACAGCGGCAAAACGAGTTGCAAAACCAAACAGAACAAAAAAGCCACAAACCAACTCAAAAAGTGCCGTAAATGGAGTGACAAAATGAGGAAAAGGCATTCCTAAAGAAGTAAAATAGGCGGTTACCTTTTCTAAATGCGTTAATTTTCCTAAACCACTGCCAATAAAAATAGCTCCAATAGTGAGCCGAGATAAAAGGAGTGGAATTATATTTAATTTATCGAGGCAACAAAATGTAGACTTAATGCATCCAGCTATTTTTTTCATGTCAGTTTATTCCAATATAAGGTTAAATTGTAAAATGGGTGATAATATTTTCGGACACAAGGTAAGAAAAGAAATTTGTGACTTCGCTTTCTTGAACATCAGGCATCGATGCTATAATTTTACCAATGGAGAATTGTTGCGAAATTTTTGTAAGAATATCCCATTGCAAGAGAGAAAGAACAGTATGAAATACCTCCCCTTCCTTTTGATAAACAACGTAATAATTTTCTTCGTGAACAATATTTTCCGCATGCAATGCCCAACGTGATGAAAATAAATAAACAGAAGTATCCAGCTTCAAAATAATTTCTTGTTGTTTGTCCTCTTCAATATTTGCAATTGTTGAAAAATTGAATGGTTCAGGAATTAACGCAAAGTTTGCAAGCACTTTGAACCATTCAAATTGAGCCAAATTTGCTAAATATTCATAATGTATTCCCCAGCTCGATTGCGCAATAAATTGCGATAAATTCTTTCCAACTTCTCCAAGGTTCCAATAATTTGAAGGGTATTTTTGCAAATATTCATGGACAAGGTGAGAAAATAAATCTTCGTCCAAAATTTCTCTTATTTTTGGAAAATCTTCTTCAAAACTTTCACGTATTCTTTGACTATACGCATTTTGGTAAATATCATATCGTTGTTGAACAGAAATTGGAGGCTGATTTAATATTCCAATGGCTGCAATATCTGCAGGATTGGCTGCCCCCGATTGAATGAATTTACTAAAGCGTTGTTGGAGAAGCAAAAGAGGACTTATTTGCATTTTCTTCCCTCCTTATTGTTGCAAGCTTTTTTATTTCCAGTTCCAGTTCATTCCACTCGGGAATATTTCCATCTCGTTCAATCATAGTACTGACATTTCCAAAATACTGAATAGCTGTGCGATAAAGCGCCCAAACTTCATCACAAACCGGAGCATCGTGTGTATCAATTAAATAATTTCCATTATTTGTATGACCTGCAAGATGAATTTGACAAACTCGCTCTTTTGGAAGTGCTTTCAAATATGTCATTGGATCGAAATTATGGTTTATTGAACTGACATAAATATTATTCACATCAAGAAGAATTCCGCAATCTGCTTTTTGTGAGACAAGATTTAAAAATTCCCACTCCTTCATTTCGTCCTGTTCAAACTGTAAATAGGAAGAGGGATTTTCAATTAAAATTCGTCTGCCAAGAAAATTTTGTACTTCATGCAATTTATCAACCACTAAATTCAAGGCTTCTTGTGTGTAAGGAATAGGCAATAAATCGTGCAAATTTTCTCCCGAAATTCCAGTCCAACAAAGATGGTCAGAAACCCAAGCAGGCTCAATTTGATGTATTAGTTTTTTCAGGGAAGATAAATAATTTTTATTGACAGGTTCGCAGGAACCAATTGATAAGGAAACACCATGTAGTACAACAGGACTGTGCCTTCTTATTTTTTCTAAATTTTGCAGAGGGCGTTTAATGGATTGATTTTTCCAATCCATAAAATTTTCTGAAATAACTTCGACCCAAGAAACGCTCTTTGGTTTTTCGTCTATAAACTCTGAGTAATGTGTTGGCCTGAGGCCAACACCTACGCCAAGATCTTTAAAACCAGCTAACATAAAAATTTATGGGGCAGGAGCAGCGGCAGGAGCTGCTGGAGCAGCGGCGTCATCTTTCTTTTCTTTACATCCATTTTTTCCTGAGCAAGACCCTTTTTCAGTTTTCATTTTGTGATCTTTTTTCATGCCTTTGCAGCATTCTTTGTCGCCTTTTTTTTCATCTTTTTTACAATCTTTATTACAACTGTTTTTTTCTGCTCCCGCAGCAGCTTTTTCTGCTTCAGGCGCTGTTGTTTCAGCTGCCATTGCACTTCCTGCAAGTAAGCCAGTAATAAGTGCACTTGTTAAAATTCTTGAAAATTGATTGCTCATACAAAATCTCCTTTAAGGTAACGGGTTAAAAAATAGTACTGAAGCTTAACAAGAAATTCAATTTCTTGCAATAGAGCAGCTTCGTCATCCTTGCAGTCTTCCCCGCGATATCATATGAGTTAATATTTAAAGGAGCCTTATGACTCTCTCTCTCGATATTATGTCCTCTATTTCTCTTTTAAATGACCCCATTCAACTTATAAAAAATGTTGGCTATATTGGGCTTATTTTAATTATATTTGCTGAAACAGGATTGTTATTTGGATTTTTTTTACCCGGCGACTCCCTTCTTGTCACAGCAGGGCTTCTTGCTTCCTATGGACACTTATCTCTAGGAAATTTACTCATATCTCTTTCTATAGCCGCTATAGTAGGAGATGCTGTTGGATTTTATATCGGTCATAAGTTAGGCCATTTATTGTATACTAAAAAAGACTCATTTTTCTTTCGCAAAAAACACATTGCTCTTGCCCATAGTTTTTATGCTAAACACGGAGGAAAAACTATAATATTTGCTCGCTTTATTCCTATTATTAGAACCTTTGCCCCTACCGTTGCAGGTGCGGCTCGTATGAATTATTTTAAATTTGCCACATTCAATATTTT
>CANJMU010000177.1 GCA_947475135.1 Silvanigrellaceae bacterium | reverse complement strand
TCCCAATGCGCCACACGAAGTTCTTTTGGTGTTAGATGCCACAACTGGGCAAAATGCAATTCAACAGGCCAAAGTATTTAAAGAAGTTGTCCAAGTGACAGGAATTATTTTAACAAAATTAGATGGCACAGCAAAAGGCGGCGTTGTCCTTGCTGTTGCCACAGAGCTTGGTCTTCCCATTCGGTACATTGGTGTGGGTGAAAATGTGGAAGATTTGGAAGAATTCAATTCGGAAGAATTTACCAATGCTTTGTTTATGAATCCTTAAATTCTAACCTGATTGAGTACCTTCATAAGATGAGAAAAATTTTCACACAAAGCTTGCGATCTAAAAGCATGTAGACGTACCATGTCTCCATCAATTGGTGGATAGCATAAAGGTTCACCATGCTCATCAATAGTATTAGGTAGCTGGAGAAGTGTATGACTGATCATCCTTTGGTAAGCCTGAAGTCCATTGCTGAGTATAATTTCAAGATTTGGAATTATTTTTTGTAAAGACAGAAATGCATTTAAGTAATCTTTTGCGTGGGGCGGTAGGTCTGGGTTTGCTAAACTGTTTTGCAGGCTGTCTAATTGAAGAATGATAGAGTTTGAACAGGTCGGCCCAAATACGGCGTGGTCTGAATGAGATACTAAAAGATTAACGAAAGTGAAAACAATCTGTCGAGAAGCCGATAGCACCGTGGTGATAATAGGGCGTTTTTCACGGCTTTGAAACAGATCAACAATAACTCCTGGAACAATCTGTACTCGGCAATCGGCTAAATGTGCAGAAGCCATAAAACTTAAAATTTCCCTTGCTAATTCAGGAATAAATCCTCGTTTTTTTAAAATAATTCTGTAAGTGAAAGCGCTGTAACAGGACAGTTTCATAAATTCTTGACTATAAGTTTTTGGACCTGCACCTCCGCCAGTTGAAAAATTTATAATTGTAGATTGCATTGACAGCACAATGATTTTATTAGATTCGCCTCCATTGACAGAAGCTGCAGGTATTCCGTAAGGAAGGCTCATGATATCACTGACCAAACTGGATGTCACGATGTGCGCGGCGTTGGTCCTCAGCATAGCGGGAATTATTGCGTTGACTAAGGAAGTGGTAGTTGTGCATCCCGCATGAGAGAATTCGTAAACCCCCTCACCATTAACGAACGAATGTTTGTCAAGATTATTATCAAAAATGGGGCAGTAATGATTCCACTCTGCATCGTTCGCCGCGCCTGCCCAAGAATGAAAAGGATTCTCTGGATTTAAGTGAGAAGGTGTCATCCACAAGCCACGTTGAAGATGTTCTGTCGCAACGACTACCATTTCCGCTTCTTTTTTTTCGTTATTTTTCTTTCCTGTAAGAGTTGGTTTTTGAGGCTGATGTCGATTTAAAAAAGAATAGTCAAGAGAATAATTATGAGCGAGTTCAATATCAACTTCATTTTTTTCTGAGAAGTAGGAAATGAAAAAATCATAAAAAAGATTTTTTTGCGCGACTTCGTTTGTTATTGTCAGCTGAATTAAAAATTGATTGTTTTGTGAACCAGCGAAAGATGGTGATTGGGATCGGAATGTCCAGGATTCGTCTTTCTCGATGAATCTTGTTTTTGAAAAAAAATTTTTTAATTTGAGCCAAGCGTTATGATTTTCTGAATTTTCCGTTGTCAGAACAATTTTTTTATCGATCAATTCTAAAACAGGAAACGGTGTCTCCGTAAATGAAAAAGTGTTTTTCTTATTGGGCTGAAGCGATAAAAAGAAATAATTGATGTTTTTGTCGCACATCATCATGAGGTCTGTTTGAGATGAAGATAAAACTCCAAAAAAGTAATGCTCATCCAAAGAGTATTGTTTTGAAGTTGCAAGAACTTCTGGCTGCCCCCCTCTGTCATCTAAAGTAACAAAATTCATGGCAGCAAAGCTTGTATCTTTTTTTCTTAGAATTAAGGAATAAGCGCTCAACGAAGGAGTGGCCGCATATTTTAAAGGACAATAAATGGTATCAAAGTCATTTCCAAAATATTCAACATGACTAAAAGACGGATACTGAAATGCCCAATTTTCTGTAATTTTTTGATTGTGATCGATATTACAAACTAAGGATGCCTGAAAAACTTTTTCTTCCGGTAAAAAATCAAAGGAATAAAAATTTAATGATTTTCCATATTCATTGGTTAAAAAAATGTGATTTTTATTTTTGAATAAAGGTGCATTGACATTGAATAAAGTTAAGTGAAAATCTTCAACCCCAACTACTGGAAACGTAGAAAAATGATTTTCATTTGTTCCTTTATTTAAGGTGATTATTTTTGTTAAACCATCGCGTGCATTGTACACAAGACATGACATATCGCAAAAAGATGAAACATTGGGATCCTGCGAAGGAAAAATATTTCGAATTTCGTCAAAATTCCTTAAAATTTTTTCTCCGTTACTTAATTGTGTTGTTAAACTTAATTGGCCACGGAATTTAAAAGTGACTTCTTCATTTTCTAAATTGAGTTGAATAAAAGTATAAACAGGCACATAGTTTTCAATATGCACAAAACAAATGACTATAGAAAATTGAATACCAATTTCAGATTCTATAGGAATAAAAAATAAAGTGTGTTTTTCTGTATAGGTAAATTGGTTATCTAATACTTGGCCTGGCGCAAGAACGTAATTTTTTACAATTTGATCGTTACTTTGGTAAATCATGATTAAATGAAGTTCTTCATCCATATCAAAAGAAACAGAAAAATTGGACGAATTTTCACTTGTATTGGCGTTTGCATTTTGTGTGAATGATTGAAGCCCAAGTCCTAGCGAAACAATGGATGTGTTTTTAAAAAAATCTCTTCTTGATGTTGACATAAAAAAATCTCCCAGTATAAATTTCAATGGAAGGTAAATTTATTATGATTCAAAATCAAGCTGTTTTATTATTATTGAATTACGTATGGACATTGAATTTTTTTTTGAAAAATATTTATAAATTTAAGAAATTTTTATTTTTGATGACCTTCTAAAAGCTTAATCCTCAGGACTAACACTTAAAAAATCCAATCCATCAAATTCATTGGATTCACTTCCCAATCCATCAAAAATTGTAAATGCGGTATGTTTTTTAATTTTACTCGCTTCTGTTTTTAATGGGGAATT
>CANJMU010000176.1 GCA_947475135.1 Silvanigrellaceae bacterium | reverse complement strand
TATTGATGGCTGTTCCCGTGACAATTTGATTTGATTTAAATTGAATAACAAATAATCCGTATAAAGCAGCAAGTAATAATCCAGCAAGACCACCAGCAAAAAAGCCAAGAAAAGCAGAATGAGTAAAATGTGTAACGGCCGCAGCAGTAAATGCTCCAATAAGCATTTTGCCTTCAAGTGCAATATTAATGACACCAGAACGTTCACTACAAATTCCACCAAGTGCAGCAAAAATAAGTGGCGAAGACATTCGTAATGCTGCCGCGCCAATTGAAAGACTTAATTCAAAAAAATTCATAGTATCACCTTTTTTTTGGCATCAATTTTTCCCACAAGCCATCAGCAGAAACAACAAGAATAATAAAAGCTTGAAGTACCAAAGCCAAGTCGGACGTCACGTTTTGAGTATAAATTTCTAAATCACTGGCTCCTTTTTGAATTGCTCCAAAAAGCAAACCTGAAAATATAATTGCCAAAGGATTTCCTCTGCCCAAAAAGGCAACCGCAATTCCCGTGAATCCATATCCAGGAGAAAAATCGAGTTTGAAACATCCAGAGCGGCCTAATATTTCACCAACTCCCACAAGACCAGAAAGAGCACCTGCAAAAAACATTGTTCTAATTTGAGTTTTAGCTACGCTTATTCCACCGACAGAACTTGCTCTTTCATTTTCACCGACAGCACGAATTTCATAACCAAATGGAGTTTTATATAGAAAAATCCAACAAATAATAGAAACAATGATGGATAAAAATAAGGCGCTTGTAACAGGAGCGCCGCCAAAAAAATCGTAAATATTTAGAGCGTAATTTGATAAAATGGGAAGAGTTTGTGGGTTTTGCGTATTTGGATCTTTTAATAAGTAAACAGCAACGTAACTTGAAATTCCTGCAGCAATAAAATTTAGCATGATGGTAATAATAACTTCATGAGCGCCGCGCTTCGCCTTTAAATAACCAGCAATTCCACCCCAACATCCACCAGCGAATGCAGCAATAAGTCCCGCAGCAATAGGGGCAATAAAATTTGGCAAAGGAACTAATGCACAAAATACCGCTGTTGCAAGGGCTCCCATTGTTAACTGACCTTCAGCGCCAATATTAAATAATCCTACTTTAAATGCAAAAGCGACAGACAAACCTGTAAGAATAAGTGGGATACTATAAGTTAAAGTCATTCCAAAATCGTATGCACTTCCAAAACCAGATTTGGCAAATATTGTAAAAATATGCCACGGACTTTCGCCAGCAAAGGAAGTAAGAAGTAAACCAAAAAATAAACTAATAATGGTCGCAATAATAGGGCGAAGAAAGGTCATTTTGAAAGGCCTCCGCACATGGCGAGTCCTAATGTATGATCATCTGCTTCATTACGTTTAAATTCAGCCACAATTTCTCCCTCATAAATAACAAGAATTCTATCAGAAAGTTTTGTAATTTCATCTAATTCTGAAGACACAAGTAAAACTCCAATACCACGGTCACGTCGTTTGATTATTTGATTATGAATAAATTCAATCGCTCCAATGTCAACTCCCCGTGTAGGATTTGCGGCAATAATTAATTCTGGTCTTTTTCCAAATTCACGAGAAATAATTATTTTTTGTTGATTTCCACCAGAAAAACCTGACGTATTTAAATTGATGTCTCTAGGACGAACATCAAATTTTTCTAATTGTCTTGAGACTGATTTATTAATTTCAGTATTATTTTGAAGAAAAAAGAATCGTCTAAATTTTGAAGCCCATTGGCGACCCAAAATATAATTTTCAGATGCTTTCATATTTAATAAAAGCCCATCTTTATGCCTATCTTCAGGGATAAAGCCAATCGGTTGCTTTTGACTCTGAGCGTTTTTTTTAACTGAAATATCTTTTCCAAAAAGAAAAAGATTTCCTTTAGCGTTAAATTTATTTGAAAACTTCTGTCCAAAATATTTTTGCGGATGAAAAATAATGTCAATTAATTCAGACTGACCATTTCCTTCTACACCTGCAATTCCAACAATTTCTCCTCCGCAAACCGAAAAAGAAATATCATTGAGTAAATTTTTCTTAGATTCATTTGTTTTTGCATTTTTAATTGTGACGTTTTTAAAGTCTAAGACTTTTTCTTTTACAATTGGTGAAGGTGGAATAGTTGGACGTAAATTCACATTTCTTCCAACCATCATAGAAGCAATTTTTTCTTCTGTAGCATCTTTTGTCGAAATTTCTCCGACAACTTCACCTGCGCGAAAAACAGTGATGTAATCTGTAAAACTAAGAACTTCCCTTAGTTTGTGAGTTACAATTATAATTGTTTTGCCTTCATCTCGTAATATTTTTAAATTTTTAAATAGCTCATCCACTTCAGGTGGCGTTAAAACAGCAGTAGGTTCATCTAAAATTAAAATATCTGCATTTCTATATAATAATTTTAAAATTTCAATTCGTTGTTGCTGGCCCACAGGAAGTTTAGATATTTTAGTTTCTAATGGGACTTGAAGGCCGTATTTTTGCGCCAAAAATTCAATTTTTTCTTTTGCCTTTTTCCGATCAATAAAATTAAAGGCCTTTGGAAGAAAGGGAAACTTAAGAGATTCTTCTTCGTCACCTAAAATAATATTGTCAAGGCCAGTCGCCGTTTCGGCAAGCATGAAATGCTGATGAACCATTCCAATGCCATTTTTTATGGCATCCTTAGGTGAACGCCAATGCTGAGGTTTTCCGTTGACTAATATTTCTCCAGAATCTTCTTTGTACAATCCAAAAAGAATTTTCATTGCTGTAGACTTACCAGCACCATTTTCACCAATAAGCGCTCTAATTGAGCCTTTTTCTACGGAGAATGAAATATTTTTATTTGCAACAACAGATCCGAATGTTTTTGTTACGTTATGAAACTCAATTGCATTCATACTTCCAGTATGAAGCGTCTCAGTTTTTTTTTGTACATTTGAATTAGGCATAATTACTCTTCAACTTTTTAAGGTGAATTAGGGCTATTTTTTTTCTAATTTGTAGAAGTCGGGAACAGAAATTTTTCCATCAATAATATTTTTTTTAATAGAATTAATATGATTTATTTCGTTTTCTGTAAAAAGAGATTTATTATAAATATCATAAGCCCAATTTACACCACCATCATTCAATCCATATG
>CANJMU010000175.1 GCA_947475135.1 Silvanigrellaceae bacterium | reverse complement strand
GTTTCGAGAAGGCCATCACGGGTGTGATTTTCTCCGATATATTTTAACAATGTCCTCACAGCTTCTGTGGCTTCTTCTGCACTTATTCCATGGGAATCAATAGCTTTTTTAAATGAATTCATTTTTTTGTTCCTTTATTTCAAAAGCCTTTCTCTTATAAATCAATTTAAAATAAATGACATATGTTTTTTAATTTTTAGTCCAGTTTAAGTAACAGATTTTTTTGGCTTGTAGAAAATAAAATAATATTGGCGCTCAGATCTCAATTTTTTTTTTTTAGGGACGATGATCTTGTTATCTAACAGGGGGAAGATATGGCTAAAAAAATTCTTATCGTAGATGATTCGCGCACGGTACGCCAACAAGTTGGTTTTACCCTTTCAAAGGAAGGTTTTGAGCTGATCGAAGCCGAAGATGGCAAAGATGGCATTGAAAAACTGAAGGCAAATAAAGATATTGGAATGATCCTGTCGGACGTCAATATGCCAAGAATGGACGGATTGACGATGGTAGAAGAAATTCGAAAAATGGAAGAATTTAAATCTTTACCAATTATTATGCTGACTACAGAAAGCAGCGGGGACAAGGTCGATCGGGCAAAAAAAGTAGGTGCTAGCGGGTGGCTTGTCAAACCTTTCAATCCTGAACAGCTTGTTGGGGCAGTAAAAAAACTGACTCGATAAATAAAAGAGAGGCTGATCCCGTCGCGCTCAAGTTATTGAGGTGATTTCGTATGACGCATTTTTCATTTTTAAATGACACCTTTATTTTAAGCGGTAAGTTAACAATTTATAAAGTGACAGAAATAAGAAAAATTTTAATTCAAACGCTTGCAACGGAACAAAAAAATAAAAATTTTTATTTAGACTTAGAAAATATTGAATTTATAGATTCTGCGATGCTTCAATTACTGATTTCACTTAAGGTAACAATCACTGAAAATAATGGACATTTATTTGTTAAAAAGAGCAATCAACACTTTGATTCTTTATTGGAAATATTTGCATTACCAGCAGATACTTTTCCAAAAGTATCTTTATGAATGGGTGGAGATAAATTTGCGTGATTTATAGCGAAGCTCAGATAAAAGAAGTTTTTTTTCAGGAAATGAAAGAAGTTTTTGATCATATTGATAACTGTATTCTTGTGTTGGAAAAGACTCCAGGTGAAATGGAAATTATCCATAATCTATTTCGAGAAGTTCATACTTTAAAGGGATCAAGCGGTGTTTTTGGTTTGACAGAAATTTCAGATTTGACTCATCATGCGGAAGATCTTTTAGATCGCATGCGTGAAGGTAAATTAAATCCTACAGAGGAGATATTTACTGCTTTATTGAGATGTTTTGATAGGCTGAAAGAACTGACGGAAGCGGCTCAAAGGAATAAAAATTTATCTGCCTATGATAATTCAGATATTGTTCAGATGCTTGCTGAATTGAAAGAAATTTCTAGTGAACAATTGCAAAAAAAAGTAGCCGCCGGTGAAATTGCCCCGCTGCCAGGGATGCAAAATCTAAAAACAGGTGAACACCATTATCGTGTATCTATTGCACGAACCGAACAATATTTCATGACTGGAATTGATCTTGTTACTTTAATATTGAATTGTCATGATATTTCGTCATCAGGGTTTTCTTTATTTAGTAATATTTCTGGAATTCCAAATTTAGAAAAAATTGATCCCACTCAATGCTATTACGAATTTATTTTTCATTTTATTTCTATGGCAGAATTAAAAACAGTTCAGGATATTGTTGATTTTGCAATTGTGACAAGTACGGTTAAAATTGAGGAGGAAGGAGCTCGTCTAGAAGAAAAAGTGTTAACTTCATTCAATAAGAGTGAAAGTAAGACTACTCATAATTCCAATGAATTTATTCGACTGAAAAAAGAAAAACTAGATGACCTTATGAATTTAGCAAAGGAACTTGTTACTTTACAAAATGAATTCATAGATATTTCTGATCGTTTCAATAGAGCAATGCCAGAAGATGAACTTACAAAAAAATTAAAAGAAGGAGTCGGGAAAATATCTCAGTTATCTTTAAAATTACAAAAAAGTGTTATGAGCGCACTCATGATACCTGTGGGTGCAATATTTGCAAAATATAATAGACTTGTTCGTGATTTATCTAAAAAACTAAATAAAAAAGTTAATTTTTTGATTGAAGGTGAAGAGATTGAAGTCGATAGAATTATTGGTGAAGCGATTTCAGATCCCATCATGCATTTGATTCGTAATTCCATTGATCATGGCATAGAAGAACCAAATGTTCGAAAACAGCGCGGAAAAAATGAGGTTGGTACTTTACGACTTTGCGCAAGTTCTAACGAAAATCATATTCAATTTGTCATTCAAGATGATGGAAATGGAATTCAATTAGAAAAAGTGAAAAACAAAGCACTAAAATTGGGAATTGTTACCTTAGAGCAATCTAAATTATTATCAAAAAAAGAGATCCTTGAATTCATTTTTCACAGTGGGTTTTCAACGGCAGCTGAAATTACAGATGTGAGCGGACGAGGCGTTGGAATGGATGTGGTAAAAAGTAATATTCAAAAAATGAAAGGATCTATTTCTATAGATACAAATGCTGGTCAAGGAACAGAATTTAAAATTATTTTACCGTTAAAATCTGAACATTTCTTTCCATAAAGCTCTTATGCACATTGAATTATGTATGAATTTCAACAAAATCAGTTTTTGTTGCTAAAGTGATCAATTTTTGAATTTCAGGAATTTTTTTTATTTCTTCAATATTTTTTTGAAATTCATCTTTTTTTTTCAAGCGAGAAGCCTCTTGCAAAGAGGGATTTTTTTGAGAGGGCAATTCTTGCATATATTTTTGAATATTGTCAGCAACAGAGCGAATCGGTTTTGTTACTTTAGGTTTTGACTCTAAGGGAACATGATGTGTGATTGAAGGATTTCTAAGATGGTTTAGGATTTCTGTAGCGCTTAACCATTGTGCTTTTGAGATACAATCTACAAGAATAATTTCTGCCAGACTTTTTTGGTTTCCTGTTTTTGAAAAATCTTTTCCAAAAAAGTAAATCGTTTTGTAAAGTTCACTCGCAACATAGGTTGAAATGTGGGACCCATTTTTTACAATAAAATCGATTTCTGATTTTAAAAGATC
>CANJMU010000174.1 GCA_947475135.1 Silvanigrellaceae bacterium | reverse complement strand
TTTCTTTAAGAAACCAAATATTTTTTTCTATTTTAAAAAAATTTTCTTCAAAAGCGCCAGCTCCTATTGAGCGTCAATTTTTAAGTCGAATAAAACACTACAAATGGTATATCAGCGGTCATGGCGCTGCAGGTGTAGCTGAAATCTCTCGATATGATGAAGCGCCAAGAAACGCTTCACAATTAATCAATGATATTCTCCCAAAAATTTATTTGAGCAGTGGATGTGCATTTAAAATTCGGCTTTCTTCTTGTGAAGGTGGTCTCGGTGATGAAGGACAACAATCTTTTGCTCAAAAACTTGTGTTTCTGATGATGAAGATCTTTCCTGATTTCAATTTATCCCTTCAAATTGATGCCGCAACAGCGTTGCTTATAGCCGCTACCCTGCAATTTCCCTATTTGGTGAGATTAGAAAAATCTTATCCGGAATTCATCGAAAAAATAAAATTATATATTGTCAATTATCAAAAACCATTTGTTTTTCAGGGTTCCAATGTCAAACAAAGAACTCATCTTTTGAGTCAGAAAAAAACATGGGGGCAGAATTCTGATTGTCCATTCTGTAATAACCCTATTTATTTTTATCAAAAAGAACACCACTGTCGTATTTGTGGAAAAAGATTTCATGAAAGCTGTATCGCTCTTTGCGATGTCTCTCATCTACGCAGACAATACACAGAAAGATTTGAAGGTAAAAATTTAATCTATCGAGAAGAGCTAATTTCTCGTAAAAAAACCGACATTGGTGCTCGAATTGTTTTTCAAAGTCATCCAGAAAAACCTGAGGATTACAAAGATAATTTAAAATTTATTTGTTCTAAGTGCAAATCCAGTTTTTCTTGATTTTAAATAAGGTAACAAATTATCACTTCCCCTTATGATTACTCACAACTTTAAATTTCTTTTTCAAATCTATTTTATTTTGAGTTTCTTGATCTTGTGGCACCATAATTCTTTTGACTGTTTTTTCTAATTCAGTCATAAAATTCTGATTCTGAAGAAGGCTTTTTTGCACAGTATCGGGCCCTAAAAGTTCTGTCACCTGACGAATAAATTCATCAGCGTAGCAAGTTTGAACAAGAACAACTTCGATAATTTTAAGTTGAAATTCTTCTAAGGAAACACTAAAGGAACGAAGGGCGTCTGGTAAATATTTTAAAGAAACTTTTTTAAAGGATGTCGATTCATAATTTTCATCCCAAATGCGCCAATTTTGTTTATCTAAATTTCTTGTGAATTCTACGCAAATTTTATTCTTTTTTTCATTGAATAAACAAAAAAAACCTTTGTCATCTACGCCCATGGCTTCATAAAAATCAATCATTTTATCGAGCTGCTGCTTCATAAATTTGATCTCGTTTTTTTAGATGGTTGATGATTGATTGCGTGCAATAGGATATTTCGAAGTGCTTCTCGGATATAATCTTTTGTCATATCAATGGCAGAACGAATGAATCTCAAATCATTTTCTGTAAAAAAACCTAGTTTTTGATTGTAAGATAAAAAACATTTTTCATAGAGGTGGTAAAGGAAGACTAATTTACTTCGATACAATTCGAATTTTGCAGTTTGGGAAATTTCAGAATCTAAAATTGGGGACAAGATGTCTTCTGCAATCTCTAAGTAAAGATTGTAGACAGAATTGATCTCATGTTGAAATGATTTGGTAATCATTGTTCCCCTCGCTTTGTGCTAGGGGGTGTTTCGGAAATTTTTTCCTAGGTCTTAACTTTTATTTTCTATCTTTCATGGGAATATAGTTTTGCTGTTCTGGCCCAACATATTTAGCTGCGGGACGATAAATACGATTATCTCGCCACATTTCTACGATATGGGAACACCAACCAGCCACACGGGACACCGCAAAAATTGGGGTAAAATCAATGGATTCAATCCCCATCAAGCGATACATAGCGCCAGACCAAAAATCTACGTTAGGCCAAATGTAATCTTTTTCTTTTTTGCCAAGTTCTTCAATCATGGTGTCATGAACAATTTTTAGGGTTTCGTAGGTCGATTTATCTTCGCTTTTTGCAACAAGATCTTCCAGCATGCCGCGTAAAACTTTAGCGCGTGGGTCCATTGTGCGATAAACGCGGTGTCCAAAGCCCATAACTTTTGTTTTGGTTGCAATGGCATTTAAAACCCAAGATTTTGCATTTTCAGGGGAACCGATTTTATCGACCATTTCTAATACTTTTTCATTAGCGCCGCCGTGAAGAGGACCGCTTAAAGCGCCAATGGCACCGCTAATAGAAAGGGCCAATTTTGCTTCCGTGGATGCCACAACGCGACCAGCAAAGGTGCTTGCATTAAAGTCGTGGTCAAGGTGTAAAATTAAAGCGATATCAAACATGCGAGCTGTTTCTTTATTGGGGCGTTTCCCTTGCAACATAAAAAGAAAATTTTCTGCATGAGAAAGTTCAGGATCTGGTGCTACGGGTGATTGCCCTAGGCGCTCCCTGGAAATACGAGCCACGGCAGTAGCTAGTTGACTGATGATTTGAATGGAATTGTTGATGTTACCTTGTTCATCTTTTAAATTCACAGGATTTTCTTCATAGCCCAAAGCTGCTACGGCGGCTTGCAAAATTGCCATAGGGTGAGCACTGCGAGGTGCATTTGAAATTAATTCTTCCACGTAACGAGGTAACACGCGATGGGACTTCATTTTATGGAGGAAGGTTTTAAATTCATTTTTGTTGGGAAGTTTTCCATACAACGAAAAATAAACACACTCTTCATAAGTTGAATTTTTAGAAAGATCTTCAATGGAAATTCCACGATAAATCAAACGCCCGACTTCACCTTGAACCTGACTGACTTGAGTTGCATCTGCAACAATTCCTGCAAGCCCTTTCGAAAAACCTAGATCCTCTGCCATAAAATCTCCTCACAAAATATTAGTGTTGAACATAAACTCGATCAATAAAAACATGACCAGGCCAAACATTATTAAGACTCACAAGACACGTATCGGAAGGATCGATAAAATGATGACCCATCAGTGCTTTAAATTTAACTTTTAAGGCTGGAAAATCAATATGCAAAACAAAAGGAGTTGAGCCTGGATTGTTTTTTAAAATATCCAGAAGCTTTGAAACATGACAAGAATCTTTCAAAAAATTTTCAGTCGTTTTCAACA
>CANJMU010000173.1 GCA_947475135.1 Silvanigrellaceae bacterium | reverse complement strand
GAAAATCTTTGAGATGTGGTAGATGGGTAATACAGGGAATATTTTTCATTTAATATTTGATGATGTTCTATAGGCTGTATAGGGTCAGGAATGATTTCATTTTTCCATTTTTCCAGTGATGGTGTGTGTTCTAAAATTTCAGTGACAAAACAAAAATAAGATAAGTCATTCAACTCTGTTCCGTTATTTTTGTTATCTTGGTTAAATTCGTAAATGCAAGAAATTAAATCTCCGGAATTGAAATGACTACACTCAAGTTGAAATTGAATTGGCCAAAGACAACCTGATGCATCACAAATTCCAAATTTATTTTGGTGTAAAAAAATTCTTCCCTGAATGTTTCTTTGACGTGTTGTTTTTGTTCGACGTAATTCAAAAACAGTTCTTACATTTGGAATTTTAGATAAATGAGATGTATTTTTCACGAGAGGTTATTTTTTCCTTTTCAATTTTTTTTGTTTCTTTGGTGTTTCTTTAATATCTTCTGATTTTTCTTTGTGTTTAATTTTTTTAGGACTGAGTTGTTTTGCAATGTAGTCAAACGCAGAATTTGGTGTGAATTTATGTTTTTCAAAATCATAAACACCAGCCTCTAACCCTGTTAATAATTCGAAGGCTTCTTCGACGCGCGATACAGCCCAAATGTGAAATATATTTTTTTCAATGGCTTCCGTGACTTCTTTATTCAGCATTAAATGTTTTATGTTTTGTATAGGAATGATGCAGCCTTGTCGGTTCGTAAATCCTTGAATTTCACAGGATTTAAAAAAGCCTTCAATTTTTTCGTTCACACCGCCAATAGGTTGAACTTCACCGAATTGGTTCACAGACCCTGTTACGGCAATTCCTTGGTCTAGCGGAATGTGGCCTACTGTGGATAATATTAAACATAATTCAGCAAGAGTGGCGCTATCGCCGTCGACGCCACTATAATTTTGTTCAAAACAAATTGTGGCACTAATATTCACAGGGCGTTTCAAACCAAATGTTCCGTTAATCCAGCTTGTTAATATTGTCACACCTTTATTATGTAATTTTCCAGAAAGTGCAGCTTCACGTTCGACGTTTAAAATTCCAGGTTTTCCTTTGTAAACTCGGCAGGTAATTCGGGTAGGAACACCAAAGGACATATCGCCCGTGGAATAAACAGCCAACCCATTAATTTCACCAATACGACGAGAGTTTGTATTGATTAAAATATCTTTGCGCTGCAACATTTCAATAATATGATCGTGAGCAGAATTGCTTCGATAGTGTCTTTCATTCACAGCTTTTTCAATGTCTTCGCGTAGAATAATTTTTGATTTTCTTTCGCGAGCCATAAAATCTGCTTCAATTGTAATATCTTTAATAAGACTAAAACATGTTGTTAGCTTATCTTGATCGTCAACAACACGGCTACCAAATTCAACAATTGCGGCAAGTGCAGAATCGTGAAAAGGTAACAAATTTTCCACAAGAGATCTTGTTGAAATAAAAGTAATATAATCTTCAATTGTTTTTTCGTTACGTTGCATTTCTGAATCGAAATCTGCTTTTATTTTAAATATTTTTCTAAAGTCTTCATCGTGTTCGTACAACATACGGTACATCCAATCCGATCCAATCAAAATGATTTTCACGTTGAGTGGAATTGGCTCGGGACGTAAACCGCTTGTTGCAAGAATGCTGTATTGTTCACCAAGATCTTCGATATAAATTTTTTGATTTTTCATGACACGTTTTAATGTGTCCCAAACATGAGGTATTTTTAAAATGTCCAACATACTTAAAACGAGATATCCGCCATTTGCGAGTGCAATAGACCCTGCTTTTATCATTTTGAAATCAGTTGTATAGACGCCGTATTCAATATTTTTTTCTATTTTTCCGAATAGGTTGTAAAAGGTAGGATTATTTTCAAAAATAATAGGAGCCCCTTTGACTTCCGTATTATCGACAAAAACATTCACACGATAGGGTAAATATGAATCACCTTTTTTGATAGTGGTCGTTGCGACTATTTGTCCATCTTCACCTTCAGCGCCTTCATCTTCTTCGTCTTGTAAAAAGTTATCTAAGTTTTCTAAAATATGTTTTTTAACTTCTTCTAAATACGATAAAATTTGTTTTTGGCCTTCATACTCTTTTATCATGGAAGCAAATTTTTGATTCAGGACGTAAGATCCTAATTTATTTTGTAGGCCATCCAATTTTTCTTTGGTTTCTGCTTCAATAACGCGGACTTTTCTTGCAAAATCGAGAACTTCTGGTTCTAATGAATTTCTTTCTGTTTCGATTTTTGTTTTTTGTTCTTCGGAGAGTTCAGAATAATCTTTTTCACTTAATGGCTTTCCATCAATAATAGGAACGGTAACAATTCCCATGCGTGTTGATTTCACGCCAAAATTTTTTAATTTTGCAATTTTTTCTAATTCACTAAATAATTTTGTTTTTTTATCGTTATTTGAGTTCACGGTATTATTCACATTATTTTCGTATTCTTCGGATTGAAATGCATCTGTTAATTCATTAACAACTTGTTCAATCAGTTGCTCCATTTTCTTTTTGAATTTTTTTGCCATTCCTGTTTTCATTTCGATGGCACACGGGGATTCTGGTGTTTTAAAATTATAAATGTAAATCCAATCGCCAGGTTTTTTTTGATTGACGGCAATTTTTTTTAAAAATGTTTTAATAACGCTATTTTTTCCAGTTCCCTGTATTCCTGCAACATAAATATTGTAGCCAGATTTTTGAATTCCTAACCCTAACTCAATCGCACGAACTGCACGTGGTTGTGAAATAATTTCATAATTTGGAGTTCTGGTTTTTTTTATTTTTGGTACTTTAATTTTGCAAACGCGATAAACTTCTGCAGAAGTTAATTTTCTAAAACGATATTGTGTTTTATTGAGTTTTGATTTTTGAGGAAATTCATTATTTCGTTCATGAATTAAAATTTGTGTTAATGAAAGTTCTTTATTTTGATCAATAGATTTTACGACTTCCGTTTTTATAGAATTTGTTGGAGTAATTTTTTTTAATTTATTTTTTTGTGACATAAAACAACATCCCTTTACCTTTTATGGAAAAGTCGATAAAACTCGACAAATGATTTTAAGTGAATAGTCTCATTAATTGGATTTTTCGACAAGTTTGAATCTTTATTTCTT
>CANJMU010000172.1 GCA_947475135.1 Silvanigrellaceae bacterium | reverse complement strand
TGAAGCAGAAAATACTGAATGTTTTGATCTTGAAGAAATTGAAAAATTTAATACCAATTTTCAATTTCAGAATTTTAAAAAGAACAAAATTATCGTTTTTGTTCCTGGTTTAGCCGCTGATAAAAGTAATTATAGACTTGGTTATGGAAATGGTTATTACGATCGTTTTATTTCAAAATATAGAGATATTATTATAACTATTTTAGCTTTGCCATCAAAAGATTTTATTGTTGAACACTTACCAATCGAAACACATGATGAAAAAATTGATTATGTTATTTATTGAAATCAATAACTACCAATAAAATTAATACTAAAACCAACCTTATTTGCTATTGCGCCTTTTGTTAAATCGTGTGTAAAATCATAAAATACCTCTGCACTTGTTAACATATTCTTATTAAAGATATAAACAGCAGAAATCTCTGGTATGACATCATAGGAAATTGAATTTTTTAAATCTCGTGTTAATTTAGGATTTATTGATAATCCAAATTTTGGTAAAAATTGACCTGAAATTTTTCTAAAAACAGAACCTGTCAAAAATATTTGATAAGTATCATACTGACCAGTGACATCTTCGATATATATTTTCTCAAAAAGTTGTGAATTTATTGATAATGAGTATTTATTAATGCTCTTATTATAAATATAACTTTGTGCTAATTCAACATTTTTTCTGGAATCATTAGTTTTGTTGTCTAGATTCATTTTTCCAGAAAAATCAAAGGAACCAAAACTATACCCTAGTCCAACAAAATAAGAATCAAAATTCATGTCCAAGTACATGATTCCAAATGTTGAATATATTTTTTTTAAATTTTCATTCCATTCTTTTCTTTCTAAGCTTCGATTTATCAAATAAAAACTCGACTGAAGCAAAACTGCATCTAATTTTGAATAATCTTTAGTCCAATTTTTAATATAAAATGCATTTAAATTTCCTCCTGGGTAGTATCCAATATCCGTACTTTTTTGTGAAGAATTATAATCAACTCCAGTTGCAAAAGTGGATCTTAAGCCCCATTTTTGAGAATAGATATCTGATAAATCTGTGCTATCAGGAATGCTTAAAATGTTTGAATCATACCCAAATGAACCAAGCATAAATATTTTGTATGGCTTATCAATAAATATTAGTGATAAAAAATTTAAAGCTGATTTTTTTAATTCAGGATTTGACTTTCCATTTTGAATCAATGATTCAAATGACGTTTTAGCATCTAATATTTTGTTTTGAAAATATAGATTGACACCATTGTAATAGTCATAGTCATTTCTTCTTAAATCATTTTTTGGTAATATTTTGTATGATAAATCTAAATATTCCTGACTTTTAGAATAATTTTTTTCTTCATTATAGATCAAAGCAAGATTCCACAATGTATTATAATTTTTTGGATCTAATTTAAAAGAAATTTCATAAAATAATTTAGCATCATCATTTTGTGAAAACTCATGTTTAGCCTTGCCAAAACAATATGAAAGTTCAGCATCTTTTTTTATGAGTTCCGCGAATGGATCTAATGTATTAAGAATTTCAAAATAATCTTCCTTCTTTAATAATTCACGACAAGTCTCTTTTATTGAGGTCTGTTTTTTTAATTTTTCTTGAGTTGACGCCTCTATTTCACTTTTTAATAGAGTCATTTTCTTCAATAAATCGATCTCATTAAAATCTAAATTTTTAAAATTAGGCACATCTTTTGTATTTTCAATCAAGAGAGATGTTGCAACAGGAATTCCTATTTTTTGATTTTGATTTATAAATTGAAAATCAACATCTCCAACTACATTTTGAATCTTTAAGATTGGTTTTTGATTAACGTCAGATGAAAAATAAATAAAAACATCTGTATTTTGCGTAATAAAGATAGAACCTAAAGGAGTATCAACAATTGCCTTATATAATTTAAAATCTTTAAAATAAAAATCTAGAGAAGTTTTTACTCTTACATGACCACTTTCTAAAAAAAATCTTTTTACAATATTTTTTGGCTGTATAAAATCTTCTTCCGCTTTAATCACTGTAGACGGCAATAAATTAATAGTCCCAACAAATAATGTTTCAATTTTCAATCCACCATAATAATCTGTTTGAAACGTAGAATCTATCCATTTTAAGGGAACCGAATTACTTGGAATAGAAATTCTCAAATCTTTATTTTTATAATAGGAATTACCATAAATTGTCATAAATTTAGAATCAGAATTTTGATCTATTTCAATAGAACTATTTGATTCATTCAAAACTTCAATTATTTTTTCTACTTTTGTATTTTTTGCAAGCAGATCTCCGTATGAATCATTATGATAAAAAAATGTCACTAAATAAATAAACACTAAAACTTTATTTAAATGATTCATAAATAACCCTGAATTTTAATAAAAAATTTAATTTTGACTACAATAGATTATATACAAGTAGATTGGAACGAGGCAAGATATAGTTTTGACTTATTTTTTAAAGTGATTAAATATTAATCAATAAGTTATAAATATATTTTTTATTTAATTTATATTTTTTTGAAAAAAACACAGAGACGTCTTTTATACTTACATTTAAATTTTCCGACAAATATTGATTCATTTCTAAAATCAATGAACTTTCTGAAATATCAAGTAATTTTTCTTCATTTTTAAAAGGAGAATGCATATCAATAACTACAACAAACTCTCCTTTTATTTTTTCTAAATTCTCAAAATATTTCAAATGCTCCGATAATTTTCCAACCTTGTTAAATTCATAAATTTTTGAAATCTCTTTGGAAACTGAAAAATCGTACTTATCTTCAAAAATTCGATACAAAAATTTTAATGTGGCAATGATTCTATTTGGTGATTCAAAAAAAACAAGAACTGATGGCGTTATTTTATTCCATTTTTCCATCTCCTCTATCTTTTTTGAATTTTCCCTCGGAAAAAATCCAGCAAAAAGCAAATGAGGGGCCTTAAATCCACTCGCTGCTGCTGCACAAACAAAGCTTGTTGGTCCTGGTAGAGATAAAACCTGAATCCCGTGTTTATGGCACTCCTGAATTAATAAAGAACCAGGATCGCTAATACAAGGAGTTCCTGCGTCTGAAATCAGAGCGCATTTTTTATCTGGTGACTCTAATAATTTATTTATAAAATAACTTGCTTTGGTTGTTTCGTTATCTTT
>CANJMU010000171.1 GCA_947475135.1 Silvanigrellaceae bacterium | reverse complement strand
GGAAAACGGTGATTGGCAATAAGAATTTTTTTATGGCTTATGTCCATGTAGCTCACGATTGTATCATAGGAAACTCGTGTATTTTAGCTAATATGACTCAACTTTCAGGTCATGTGACCTTGCATGATCATGTTTTTTGCAGTGGTTTTTCCGCGGTTCATCAATTTTGTCAACTAGGATCTTTTTCAATGATGTCTGGCGGTACTCAGTTGACTCAGGATTTACCACCTTATTCTCTTTGCGAGGGTAGAAATTATCTTCACGGAATGAACGTGGTTGCTCTCCGTCGCAATGGATTCTCTAAAGATCTTATGGAAATCATTAAAGAAGTTTACAAAGAATTTTTTCACAAAAATCATCCAACGATTGATGAAACCATTCAAGCAATCCCAAGTGAATATAAAAGCATCAAAGAAATTCAATATTTCATCGAGTTTGTGGTGAGTTCTAAACGCGGAGTTTGTCGTCCACAAAGAAATTAAAATCAATATTCAAACATAATGGAAATTCCATGGATTATAAAAATAGTGTTGCCTTTGTTGTTGGAGAAGCAAGCGGAGATGTTCACGCAGCATTATTGTTGGATTCCATCAAGAGATCCTTTGAGAAAAATAATGAAATCTGCCCACATTTTTTTGGAATCACTGGGGAGCATTTAAGACTTCGCCAGGTTGAATCCATTGAAAATATTCAAAATTTATCCGTCATGGGACTTGTGAAAGTTGTTTTAAAATACGCAGAAATTAGAAAAATATATTTTAAAGTTCTGGCTGAAATTAAAAAAAGAAAACCAAAGCTTGTTATTTTTATTGATTTTCCTGGGTTTAATTTAAGACTTTTAGAAGCTGTCAGCCATCTCGGAATTGCCTGTATTTATCATATCCCTCCGCAAGTGTGGATTCATGGATTTTTGCGTATTGAAATTCTAAAAAAATACACAAAATTTGTGAATTGTGTTTACCCTTTTGAAAATGAATTTTTAAAACTTCATGGTTGTTCCAGTTCTTTTTATGGAAACCCTTTAGCAAATGAAATTTTCAAATTTGAAAAAGAAAATTCAAGTATTGTTTCAAATAAAAATCATATTGCTTTGTTGCCAGGAAGTCGTATTGGGGAAATTCATTCTATCTTTCCAGTCATGATCAATTCTTTTGTTGAGTTATTAAAAACAAATTTAAAATTAGAAGCTTTTATTCCGGTGGCTCCTACAATAGGTACAGAATATTTAAAAAATTTTTTGGTTCAGCATTTAAAATCTATTCATGTTGAAAATTTAGACTTAAAATTTCATTTTGTTCAAAATAAAATTTATACTGTGCTCAAAGAATGTCATTACGCATTTGTTTGTTCTGGTACGGCAAGTTTTGAAGCTGCTATCTCCAAAACTCCTCATTGTATCGTTTATAAATGTGGATATTTAAATTACACAATAGGGAAAATGATTGTGAAGTCTCCCTTTATTGGTTTGGCTAATTTATGTCGAAATGAAAAAATTGTTCCTGAATTTTTGCAGTCAGATTGCACTGTTTTTAATTTAACGGAACATGCAAAAAATATTTTTGAAAATAAAAATAATTGTCGAGATATGATGATCTCGCAATTTGAAAAATTGAGGCAGCAATTTTTGGGTGTCAGCTTTGATGATTTTGGTAAAAAAATTCGAGATCTTATACACACGCAATAAGGTAACTCTAAAGTGACAAATAAATTAAAAGCTCAAGATCCGACTTTGAATAAAATTATTATTCAATCGATTTGGAAAGATCTTCTTTTTGTTATTCCTATTTTACCATTATATTCTTTATGTGAGGTCTCTTTAGCTATCATTATTTCAGCATTTTTACAGCTGCTTTATGATTCGAAAAAAGTATTTACTATTCATCAATTAGTTCCTGGAAATTTTCAAAAAATCATACATTTTAATCAAGAGTTTAGTTTACAACAGCTTATTTTTATTCTTCCTATCTCTGTCGTTGTTGTTGGTTTTTTTAAACTTATTTTTAGTTTTTTAAGCAATTATATTATTGAAAAATCAGGTTATAAATTATCTTCAAAGCTCAAAGAAAAAATGCTGCAAAAATATTTAGAGTCCCAAGGGAATGTTTTAGACTCTATGAATTCTAATCAAATTGCAAACCAAATTATGCAGGATTCGAATTTAATTCAGGGGGCCATTCGCAAGGGAACGCTTTCCTCTATTCGGGATCTTATTGTTGTCCTTGGGATTGTTATTTCCATGCTATATATTTCTGTGCGTTTTTTCTTATGTGTTATCATCTTCTTTATTCCTTTATTTTTTATGATGAAAAAACTTGCGTCAAAAATGAATTATTTAACGCAAGAGGGACAAAAAAAGCAAATTCAAATGTCTAGTCGCTTCTTAGAAACTCACTTGGGAAATACAACTGTCTGGGGATTGAGGGCGCAATTTCGTGAGTATTTCGATTTAAAAAAACAATTTCAAAGTTATTTTGATTTTATGAAAAATGGTTTGTTTGTTCGTACGTTTTTTTCACCATTCAAAGAGTTTTTAGCAATTTTATTTTTATTAGGAATTTTTCAAGGAAAGCTTTTTTTGGAATCGCGCTTTGATGCAAAAGCTTTTACGTCTATTATTATATTATTTGCATTTTCTATTCGGTATTTAAAAAATATTTCTGAAACGGTGGTTTATTTTTCAGATATTACTGTCGTTTTTCGTAGAGTCTCTGAATTTTTAAACAAATTGCAATTCACTCCTTTGAAAACAAAAAATATTTTGAATAAAAGGTCATCGGATTTAGCTTTGGATATCCATAAGTTATCTTATGTTTTAGATTCAGAAAAAAAAATATTAAATCAAATTGATATGAAAATAACAAAAGGCCAAAAGGTGGCAATTATTGGTGAAAGCGGTTCTGGAAAAACAACTTTATTAAGAATAATTGCTGGTTTATTGAATCCTACGCATGGTCAGATTCAAATTTATCAAGATTGCTTATTAGCAACGCAAATTCCTTATGTTTTTCAAGGTACAGTCAAAGAAAATATTATTTACTGCCATGAAGGCAAATATCAGCACGAAGATGTGCGTATTGAAGATCTTTTAATGTTATTTAATTTATCGCATTCGAGCTTAAGTTCACGTATTTTTTCCCAGAAGGAAATAGGATTGTTAGGAGAGGGGGC
>CANJMU010000170.1 GCA_947475135.1 Silvanigrellaceae bacterium | reverse complement strand
GAAAATTTTCAAGACTTGCAGAAGAAGATACATAAGATAAACTTTGGCTCAATGATTTCAGTCTATTTTCTTCACCGCCGTAAGTACTATTGGCATAATATTTATGATGATCGTTTTCGAAGGAAAAATAAAATTCATGAAACCCAGCACCCATGCTGTGATCGGAAATTCCATCATTGTATTGAAGTGAACTTTTCAGCTGAACCATAGTGGTTTGAATCGAAAATTTTTCGTGAGAACTATTTTCTACAGTTCCCATGTAGTCCCATGTATATTCACCAGAAGCTCCGCAAAAAACCTGTGGAACTTGAATAAAAAGAACATTCCCATTAGGCGCTGGAACTGGGGATCCATTCTTATCAAAAGGTGTCCCACAAGTTGCATAGGATTTTGTATTTAAAACAATAAAACAAAGTAACAAAAAACTAAGGTAACAAAAACTTTTCATCATTATTTTCCAATCTCTTCCTTTGTAGGCCACAATATTTTAGCTCCTAATTCAATCGCACGAAGCATAATTAGATCGTCCGGGAGCGCTGTTAAAACTTCAATTCCGTCTTCCACAAGGGCAATCGTGTGTTCGAATTGGGCCGATGGTTTTCCGTCCACGGTTTTCGCAGTCCAGCCGTCACTCATTTTGCGAGAACGCCAATCTCCCCCATTGATCATGGGTTCAATTGTAAAAACCATTCCCCTTTGCAATTTAATTCCCGTTCCTGCTTTTCCATAATGGGGAATTTGCAGATCCTTTTCATGGAAAACTTTACCAATTCCATGTCCAACAAAGTCGCGAACAACTCCACAGCCTTGTTTTTCCGAGTAACTTTGAATGGCATCTCCAATATCACCCAATCGATTCCCATGTTTTGCAACAACAAGTGCACGAGATAAGGACTCGGAACTCACTTCTGTTACCTTACGGCTATCCTCTGGGATTTTTTCACCAACAAAATAAGTTGCCGAACAATCACCAAAATAACCATCTAAAGTAACAGTTACGTCGATATTAATAATATCGCCCTCTTTTAAGACCTCATCTTCACTTGGTATTCCATGACAAATGACATCATTAATACTTGTGCAAACCGATTTTGGAAAACCGTGGTAATTTAAAGGACTTGGATAAGCCTTGTTAGACACAATATAATCATGAACAAATTGATTAATTTTTTCAGTAGAAATTCCAGGCTTCACAAGTTTTCCTGCTTCACGTAGGGTTTGTGCCGCAAGTCTACCAGCTTTTCTTAAATAAGAGATATCTTCTGTGGATTTTAATTTTGCCATGTTGTTCTGTTCCCTTAATTTTTTAATTGTTATTAGAACTCTTGTCTAATCCCATTTTCTTCGTTGCGCCATCGTCTCGGCTTCCTCACATATCAGTGCATATGCTGCGTCAGCTCTCGCTCAGCGCGCCTTGAAACTGAGGTTAGACAAGAGGTCTATTAAATATTTCTATCACTTGATTTAAATTTTCAACATTCTGAGTTCCATAACATGAAATATGAGGAAGTGTTTTTTTAAGAAGTCCTTGCAAAACTTTTCCGTTCCCAATTTCAATAAAAACCCCATCAGAAAAATTTTCTTCACATTTTTTTAAAGATTGAGTCCACAATACAGGGCTTGCCAGCTGCTTCACCAAAATATCTTTTGTGTACGTTTTATTGGAATAAAGCTTCGCATCAATATTTGCAATGATAGAATTTTGAAAAGAATGAAACTCAACATCCTTTAAATATTCTTTCATTTCATTCGCTGCGGGCTGCATCAAACTCGAATGAAAGGGAGCGCTCACATTGAGTGAAATGCATTTTCCTAATTTTTTTTCTTTGATAACTTCACAAATTTTTTCGACAGCAACTTTATGTCCACTCAAAACAATTTGACCAGGACAATTGAAATTAACTACTTCAACGATATTGTCAGAATTTGAAATTTCTTTGCATAATTCTTCCACTAGCATGGTTTCTTGCCCCAAGAAGGCTGCCATGGCACCAACACCTAAGGGAACAGCTCGTTGCATGGCAAGACCCCTAAAATAAACAGCTTTCAGGGCATCTGCAAAAGACAACGCCCCAAGCGCACACAACGCAGAATATTCACCAAGGCTATGACCTGCCACAACAGTTGGGCTCAATTTTGTTTCTTTATAAAGAGTCCGGTAAGTGGCAATGCTTGTTGTTAACAGAGCAGCTTGTGTAAATTGCGTTAAATTGAGTTGGGAAAGAGGGTCTTCAAAACAGAGCTTTTTCATATCAATATTCAAAATGTGACTGGATTCTTCAAAAGCCTCTCGATAAGTTGAAAACTCATTATATAAATCCTGTCCCATGCCAACAGATTGGGACCCCTGCCCCGGAAATAATCCAATCATTTTTTTCATACTTATTCCTTAAATATATATTTACCTTTATTGCAAATAGAATAATCTTGAATTCTATAAATAAACACGCATACAAATTCATTGACCGCATCCTAACATTACAGATATATCATGTGAACTGAAGAAATAGGAAAGGGTTTTCAACATGTTTGAGCTTATCAGCAATGGTTTCAAAGAAGCTTCGTTAAAATTTAAAGGGCAATCTACATTTAATGAAGAAAACATGGCACCAGCATTGGATGTTGTGAAAAGAGCGCTTCTCAATGGTGACGTAGATTTTAAGGTAACAAAAGATTTTTTAGAAAATGTCAAAATTAAATGTCTTGGAGAAGTCGTTAAAATTAAATCCAAGTCAGGCAATAAAATTAGAATTGACGACCACTTTATTAAAATTTGTCACGATGAAATCACCGATTTATTAGGTGGAAATTCTACGCAAATTATTAAAAATACAAAAGGCCCGACAGTCATTATGCTTGTGGGCTTGCAAGGCGCCGGTAAAACAACCCATGCCGCTAAAATTGCACGTTTACTTAGCCAAAATCCACATAAAATGCGTCCTTTGTTAATTGCTGCAGATGTCTATCGCCCAGCTGCGAAAGATCAATTGAAAATCCTTGGTGAAAAATTAAATATCCCTGTATTTACAATGGATGATTCTTCAGATGCCTTAGAAATTGCAAAAAAAGGTTTGGAATACGCGCGTCAGGAATGGCTCGATTTAGTTATTATTGACACCGCCGGTCGTCTTGCCATTGATGAACCATTGATGAAAGAATTGCACAATAT
>CANJMU010000169.1 GCA_947475135.1 Silvanigrellaceae bacterium | reverse complement strand
TCATGACGGAAATTTTAAGAAGTATTAAAATTATTTCCGATAAAAAAGGGATTTCAGCGGAAGATTTAGAGGAAATTCCTGTTTCTTTAGATCATAGTTGCTCAATTTTATTGTTGCAAAATAATGGGACAATTAGCGGGCGTATTGCAAAAGAAATTTTTGAAATCGTATTAGAAACAAATCAGTCTCCAGAAGAAATTGTGAAAGAAAAAAATTTAATTCAAATTTCTGACGATAGTTATATTTTTGAAATTTGTGAAAAAGTAATTCTTGAAAACCAAAAACAATTTCAAGAATTGATATCTGGCAAAGATAAATTATTCGGTTTTTTTGTAGGACAGGCGATGAAACTATCTGGTGGAAAAATAAACCCTGCAAAACTCAATGAAATTTTAATACAGACAATAGAAAAAAAGAAAAAATAATTATGATATCCGTAGTGAAGAATAAAAAATATTTTTTTTATTCTTCAAAAATTCCACTTGAAAATAAATTAAAAATAAAAAAAACAGAAAATTTTAACGAAAAAAAATTTGAAACTTCAATTCCTGGTTCAAAAAGTATTACAAATCGCGCCTTGGTTTTATCTGCATTAAACTCAATATCTGTAACCTTATCTGGTTTTCTATTTGCAGAGGATACCTACTGGGGTCTTGTGATGTTAGAAATTTTAGGCTTTGAAATTCAATGTGATTTTGAAAAATTCAATGTCACAATCACTCCTCCTCAAAAAAAAAATATCCAAAAAAAAGATCTGGAGTTGTACTTAGGAAAATCTGGAACTTTAGCGCGATTTTTTCCTGCTGTGATTTTAAATTTTCAGAAAACATTCCCATGGAGTGAATTATTCACTTCAAAATTTGATGGTGATCCCCAACTCAAAAAAAGACCTATTTCTGAATTCATCGATGCGGTTGAAAAACTAAACGGAAAAATTTTTTCAAAATCCTATCCTTTAGAGATCCAACCATCTGACCTTCAGGGAAAATGTGAAATTTCTGGAAAAACATCGGGACAATTTTTAAGTGGACTTTTGCTTGCCGCTTATGGATCAAGAAACTCTATTTTTATTCAAAGAAAAGATTATTTAGTCCAACCAGATTATATTCGCATTACTCTTAAAATGATCGAAGAATTTGGGGGAAAAATAAATTACGATTCAAAATTAACTGAATTTTCTATTGATAAACAATCGCAACAATACAATAAGTTACCCGAATATAATATTGAAGCAGATGCATCTACAGTATGTTACTTTGTTACTTTAGCAGTTATTCATAATTTTAACTTTGTCGTAAATAATTTAGGTTACAAAACCTTGCAGCCAGATTTTGAATTTATTTCTATTTTAAAACAGATAGGCGCTGATATTAATATTTTTGAAGATAAAATAAATGTAAATAAAATTGAAAAATCAGATAATCTAGTTAATAAATCCAATTTTCTAAACTCTCTATTTAAAGGTAACAATAAGGAAACACTTCGCCTAAATTTTTCTAAAATGAGTGATCAAGCTTTAACAATTGGAATTTTAGCTCTGATTTTAAATTTTTCATTAGAAATTTATGGCGTAGAACATATTCGTTTTCACGAATGCGATCGCATTCAGTGCTTTGTTCAAAATTGTAGAGAATTAGGATTTTTAGTAACTGAAAATAAAGATGGATTTTTGATTGCCCATCAAGAAAAAGGAATCGAAAAAATGGGCTCTCAAAAAGATGCCTTAGACAAAGAAAAAAAAGGAATTTGGAAAACCCATCATGATCATCGATTCGGAATGTGCGGTGCCCTTCTTGCCAGCGTTTTTCATGAAATTGAGATAGAAAACCCACAATGCGTCGAGAAAACATGCCCTCAATTTTTTGAAATACTAAATCAACTTGGGTTTCAGCATTATGGTGCGTAAGAATATACTTATCTTGACAAGTTCGTTTTTGTTAATTAGCTAGAGAATTCAATGTGATTTTGGAAAAACATTATGACGGATAAAAATGATACCGCTACAGCAAAAATTAAAAATGATAAAATCCATCCTTGGAGGCTGTGTTCTGCTGGTGAACATTGGGTTCGGACTTATAATTTGCATATTCCTTCAAGCAAAACATATCCAGAAGGTTATGAAACAATTAGGCACGGTCATTGTGCTAAAAATTCTTCCGGTAAAGATGTGTTGTTTCCTGATGAAATTAAGGAAGTTGGGGATCGAAATTTCACTAATGTTAATCCTAAACCTTGTTCCTTGGAACTAGGTTTTGAAAATGGAAATAAATATGATGATTTAATTGCTGGCTGGACAAAATATTGGAATGATATTTTTACTCTAACAAATCCCCTAGATCCAAATCTTGTTAAAGCTTTAATTGCAACTGAGTCTTCATTTAATCCTAAAGTTTTAGCAAATAAAAAAGACCCGAAAAGTGGTCGTGGATTAATGCAAATATTAGATAGTTCAAGAAAAATTTTAGGAAATGAAAAAGGTGAATTAAAAAATCATTTTGTACATGTTACACGTGAAAATTTAAATGATCCTAATATCAATATTTGTACCGGTATTAGGTGGTTATTCCACAAACAAAAACTTGCTTCATGCAAATTAAAACACGAAGCAAATTGGAAAGAAACAATTTACGAATTTAAAGGTTTAAGTACTACAACAGAAAAAAAAGCAGAAAATCTACTAAATAAATTTAATGATATTTTAGAAAAGTACAAAAAATGCGAGAAAAAATAGTTTCATTTTTTTTATTTATTATACTTTTATTTATAAATATGGAAATTTTTGCCAATAAGAGTCATATAAAAATGCCGTTACCTAAATATCCGTATGCTCTATTAGAGGATGATTTTGGAATTTTAAATTTAGATGATTTAGCAATAAATTCCTGTTTTATCCGCCAAGAACCTTTTACAATACATACATCTTCAAATTACCCTTATTGGCAATGCTTTGAAACGAAAAAATCAAAGCTGTTTTGTGATGGACATCAATACAGTGAAGATTATGAAAATTTCGCCACTTTACTTGTTTTATCAGCTGAAAAAAATGGATTACATCACGAATATTACAGCAGAAGGTCTATTGACTACGATGCTTGCAGAGACTTTGTTAAAGACTGGAAGAAATTAACTAAAAACCAAAGATATGTTTGTATATCTGGTCCGTATATTGATCAAAACAAAGATAGTGGAAATTTGGTTT
>CANJMU010000168.1 GCA_947475135.1 Silvanigrellaceae bacterium | reverse complement strand
GTCTCATGACAAGTTCGTCCTGCATTCGCTTGAACCGCCCATAAACGATCTTGAGCTTTGTGGTCTTTAAATTGCAACAATTCCATGTCGAAATAATCTTCAGGATGTTCAGAAATATCTGCGCTTAACTGTGAAAATTTTGTGTTTGGATCTGCAATTTGTCGCGGATGGGAATAAGTCACAACAGGTTGGGCTGCTTTAAGTTCTAGTCCTTCAGGGGCTGATTCATTTAATTCAAAAATAAGTTTCATTCCATGAAGTTTGACTAATTTGGTCGTGCCAGATGAAAATAATTTATTTTTCAATGGGTGCGTGTCAAAATTGGAGCGTGGAATTGTGGAAAACTGAAAGTTGGATTTTATAATGACCATGATTGAACTATTAACAGCATAAATAAGAAAAGAGTGTTGACCATATTCTGCCACGTCTATGATTTCTTTTTTTGAGTGGAATTGACCATAAGGGGCAAGGCTCGGCTGCTTTGAAATAAACACTTGTTTAAATCGTATGAGATGATCAAATAAATGGGCTAAAAAATTAGGGCTGATTTGAACATACCGCTGAATTTCGGATTGTAAACTTTGTCCATGGCGCAATAAAACTAAACTTTTTCTTTCTTGGAAATATTGATAAAAGTCCCGATGATAATATGCTGCGGCATCTACTGAACTATTGAAGAAATATATAGTACGGTAGTTTCGATATTCGCGCAGAAAAAGACTCACGAAAACAGCGCTGTCCGTAATGGTGCCATAGAGCAAACGCCCCAGGGGCCCGGTCTTTCTTTCAGTTATATCCAGGATGTGATGGATGATTTTGTTGGGTTCTGTTGGATATGATTTGGAATAAAGTTGATAAAATTTTGAAAATTTTATTGTTGTACCTAATGTACGTAATTCCTCTAAATCTGGAGTGTGTGTAAAAACGGAAAGAAGTGCTTTAAATACAGAAGGTTCCATAATTTCATATTGGCACGAGTTTTCAAAAATTGTAGTAAATACGGTAATGGCATCTGTTTTTGCGGGGGATTTGTGTTTGTCTTTGAAAAATTCTTCTCGGAGCGTTTGGGCAAATGCTTTTGGGATAGGTGGAGCTTCTTCTGGAAAGGATCCTCCCGCTTGCGCTAAAAAGCCTCTCGAATATGACATATTTTATTCCTCCCGTCTTATACGGTTTCCGCTAATTCCTTGTAACTTCTCCAGGGTCAAAATCTACAAAAAAGAGGAAAACGAACCCAATTTCTTTCCAAGGATTTAATGGAATTCGTATTATTCCATAGATATAAATTCCAAGGATTACTTAACAATCATCGGGAGATAAAAAAAGAAATGAAGGGAGAGCTAGGTCTACTCATCGAAAATGAAGCAGCAAACAAAGTAACAAACGGTATTTTGACAGCTGGTGTTGCAGCATAGAAAAATTCGAAAATTTAAAAACTAAAAATTTTAAAATATAGTCCATTTCTATGATAATTGGTTTTCCGGACTTATTGAGAAGTTACAAAATTTTTCACAGAAAAATATTGCCCTGTCATGCTTTATTCTAGCAGCTTTCCTTGTGAAGTTTTTTATCCGAAAAGAACTCATATAAATAGCCTAGGATAATTTTTATGCTCATTTTTTTTTATGCTCATTTTTATTATATTATAGCGAGTATCGCTCAACTCATTTTGATTTTTATAAAATTTCCTGTGGAAAGTTGGGACGAGGAATATGTTTATTGCCTGACCTATTTTGGAACTCAAATGTTTTTTGGGGGTTTATTCTTTTATTTGTTACCTTGGTTCTTTGGTTATGAGTTATTGTCTTTACGGATGTTTGCTTTAGTTTTTGGATTGATTTTTATAATTTCATTGCTTCGTGTGATAAAATCTATTCCTTTTGAAATGACTTTTGCAAAAATTATCAAGCAGGATATTGGTCAACATGTTTCTTTTCTTTCCTTTTATACTCAAAAGCGTTTGGGATATTTAAGAACTTTAGATTTTGAAACTTTGGAAGGAGAGTACCGGTACAATTCCTTTCGGGAAAAATTAGTCCGAATTGGAAAAGCAACCAGTGAAAAAATATTAGATAGTGAAGATATAGAGGATTTTTAAGTGGATTCTTCTTTTGGCCGAAGTTGTTTCCTTATTGTTACATAAGCTGCTCCACAAGATCTTTAACGGTCATCCGTGAAACCCCTAAATTGCGTAATGATGTTGCAACAACATTCAAGATTGATTTTTTCACATTTAATTTTTTTTCACCGTGCTTAGAAATATCATATACAGGCTGGTGTGCATCTATCAAGGCAATGACGTCAGAACCCAATTCTGTTTTAAAATAATCAATGCTCGGTTGAACATTTTCAATATAAAAATGATAGCGGGCCAGCAAAGATTGTTCGTCGTCATCTGCGCGTCCGCGTTTTGTTGCACGGGAAAGCATTTCTTGTTTACTTATGGACATGTGCAAAACTTTAATAACAGGAATATTTAATTGTTTGAGAAACGATAATAAATGTTGCGCCGCTTTTACTGTTCGTGGGTATCCGTCCAAAATAAAAGGCAGATCTAAAAATTCAACATTGTGTTCAATATGAGCAGCAATAAAATCTTGAGTCCATCGATTTGGAACTAAAAGTCCATGGGTTGTACAAAACTCCAACCATTCCAACTGACTTGTAAAGTCATCCATTTTTTTTCGACCAAAATATTTTTCCAATTCATCGGCGTAAGATCTGACTTTTGTTGTGAGGCTTTCATTTGTGTCAACGCAATCAAAAATATTATCTTCATTTGAAATGTTATATTTTGTCTTTAACAAAAACGTATAGCTTGGTTCGTGTTTCGCTCTTTGATAGGTGCTTCTTAAAATTTCACCCATAGAAAGATGTCCTTGTTTTGGAATAGACATAACTTGACACAATGCGGTCGCTACTTCGCCTTTTCCGCAGCTGGATGGCCCTGTTAAAATCAACACCCCTGGTCCTTTTAACGAAACCTTTTCAACAATAATTTTCGATTCCAATTCGTAGGCAATGCGATTGATGGACATCTAATTTTATCTCCGCTTATTTTGAGTTTAAAACATCAATATTATTTTTTTCTAATTCTTTCAAAATATTTTTAAAGTGCAAAGATTCGGACTCATTAATTTCATAAAGAGGGGAACGAAGAACTGGTTTGCATTGCCCAAGTAAAGAAAGTAAATATTTAATTCCAACAGGGTTT
>CANJMU010000167.1 GCA_947475135.1 Silvanigrellaceae bacterium | reverse complement strand
TTTATTTACCCCTTTTTGAAAATTTTTTCTGATTTTGTCGATCACGATGGGGTGTATTTTCACAAGGATTTTAAATATCGCAGCCGCAATCATTTTTTTTCTTTTTGGATTTTGAATTTTATTTTTTTTCCTAGAAATGATTGTTATCATTTATTGCATCACATGTATCCCAAGCTTGATGTGCGTGACTTTCGTAAAGTTCATCAGGGGCTTTTGGAGAAGAATGAAAAGTATCGTGCTTGTAGTAAATTTCTTGTGTAACCTTAATGTGACTTTATTTCTTTGATTGTTACTGAATTACATGTTTTTTATATTCAATATTGTATTGGGATGGGCAGTGAAATCCGTGGCGTACGCATAAATGTTAAAAGATTCACAAAGGTTTTGTGCCATTATTCGGTTCAGTTGATTGGATGTGAGCAACGTTTGCAAGTCAGTGCCGGATGGAGCTGAAACATTGGATAGAAAGAATTTGTAGTCAACTCCAGGATCCTCTTGAGAATTTGAGCTATTTGTTTTTGTAATTTGATAAGCAGAATCTAGTGTATCGTCGCAATCATTGTTAAAAAACGATTTTGCATTAAATTTGCGATCTTGAGAGAGATTTTCGCCACCCCACGAGGCTGGAAATTGGTAACTTAAAGTATAAGTAAAATCTTTATCAAAGGACAATTGAGGTGTGAGCAAGTACATTGGCAGACCCCAGTGGGTGTTTGGATCATACTGAAATAAACTACGATCGAGGGTAAAGACTCCGTCAGCATTATTAATTCGCCCTCCCGTTTCGGCATCTTGGGGATGAGTGGTGTTATTCGTAAAATAAGGCTCGTTGGTTGAAAAATTGAGAGTCACATACGGAAGAGCGCATTTTAAGTGATTTGTATTATCGTCCGTGTTGAAAAGACCCTGACAATAGGTGTACTGGTTGTTTGGGAGGGACCCGGCATTGAGTTGAATTGTCACAGTATTTGTAGAAGAAAAAAGCGGAAATGTGAAGGTGTCAATTGTCATGTTCGATGGTAAGTTCAAGTGCCCGTCTGAAGTAGAGCTAAAAATTTTATTATTTCCATTATAATCAAACCAAAATTTTGGGATAGAGGCTGCTTTTGATGGAAAATGAGCCTTGCAGCTTAAAGTCTTATTAATCTCATACCCGATGCCATTGGCCTGTAAAGATTGGGTGATTTGCCAGTGTAACATCTAAGTTTCTTATATTTGCAATACAATCTGTTGCTATATTCTTTGAATCCATAGCCACAGCATTTGCGCTTACTCCAAAAAATAAAAAACATATCAAAGCTTTTTTATTGTACTTTTTCATAGCTGACCCTCCCTTTTAGTTTGGCATCGGGATATCGGCTAAAATTAAAAAAAAATTAACGGGACGAAGTTGTTGACACATTCCGGAAGATCACAAAGTCTTTCATTATTTTGTAATTTTTATTATCAAAATGTGAGGTTCCGTATCATAAAAAATTTGATACGAAAAAATTTCTCTCTTTTTAGGTCGCTGCTCCGGAGATTCATTCATCTTATGAAACAACTACGTACCTTTTTTATGGAAGACTTTTTAGAAAACCACCGATTTCAATCCAAATATAATTTAGGGGAATCCGGTGGTCATCCTCGTACAGTACAAGAATTATTAACTGAAAGTGCTTTCTCTGAAAAGGAAATTTTTTCTGAATTTTGGAATATGAAACTCAATGATAGTCCCAATCGTGGTCGGGATGATTTGCGTGAAATTGTTTCCTCGTTTCATCCGGGCAGCACTAAGGAAAATGTGCTTATCACAACAGGGACAAGTGAAGCCTTATTTTTGCTGTTTCGTTATTTAAAACCAAAATCTGTGGCACTCCCTATTCCTGCATTCCAATTATTATACGAGTTACCCATATCTTTGAATGCACAAATCATTCCATTACCAATTCGGTTTGATGAAAATGGAGTTCCTTTTTATGATGATAAAGAATGGTTTGAAATTCTTGAAACAAATAAACCCGATTGCATTCTGATAAATCACCCCCATAACCCGTCTGGGCTCTGTTTTTCATCAAAATTTTTAGAAGTTATTCAAAATTATTGCCAAAAAAATTCTGTGACCTTAATAGGGGATGAGCACTATCGATTTTTATCTTCAGAAACAGAAATATTAGGGCCTACGCTTTATTCCAATGAAGAAAATACTTTTATTACCGGATCTTTTATCAAATGTTTAGGTTGTCCTGGTTTAAGAATTGGTTGGATTTTAGGACCAAAAAATGTCTTAGATAAATTACAAAATGAAAAAAATTACATAACTCACACAGTGAGTCCCATAACCGAATGGATGAGTGTTAGAATCCTCCAAAACATAAATTCACAGCTATTTTTCAATATGAAAAAAGAATGGCTGCAAAATAAAAAAGTTCTAGGTGATTTTTTGAAACAATCTCCTAGTGTTTATGGAGTCGTTCCTGAAGGTGGTTTGGTTTGTAGTCTTGGGATTCGCACGGACGCAAATGTTCTAGATTCTCTTGGTGAATGGAATATTTTATTTCAAAAATTGGTAGAGGCAGGTATTTTTGTTTTACCGCTCCAGTCTATGGAATTTGGTGAATTCCATTTTCAAAAAGAAAAATATTATTCGGATAAAAAATTAAGCCTGTTGAATTTAGGAGTTGGATTTCGTTTGGGATTGGGGTGTCAGCCTGAATTATTTCAAGCGGCGCTAGGGGAAATACTGGTACACGAGGAAACCGAGTCGCGGCAACAACGAAGAAAAAGGGGTTAAGAAAGAGGCCTAATAAAGTTTCAACAATTCCAACGACAAATAAGAATAAGGCTGTTTACTTGTTTTGATTTGAAATTCTATTTCCGATATTTTTTTCATAAATAAAAGAATATTTTCTATTTTTAAAAATTCAGCAGCTTTTAAAATTCGTCCTTGTGCTGGAAAGGGAATGTGCAAATTATCAAAAATTAATTTTGAATTTTGTGTTTTTTTAAGTTGGGCTAAATATTGAAACATTTGTTTCAAAAAATAAAAAAGAGCGCCTAAAATTGTCAAACAATCAATGCCTTGATTTTGTAATTGATTCAAACGAAGCAACAATTGATCGGAACTATTTTCGACAAAAGCATCAATAAGTGAAAAAACATTTAAGTTTGTTTCTTGTAAAAATGCATCTTCGAAATTGCATTGAATTTTTTCCATTCTTAAAAAATGTTGATTGATGGAAGAC
>CANJMU010000166.1 GCA_947475135.1 Silvanigrellaceae bacterium | reverse complement strand
TAAAATCACTATATCATGAATTTTATGAAATTGAAAGAAATCGTATCTCGAAAATTTAAAGTTTTAAAGCCTACTTTTACTGAACAACAGTTACGTTTATGGTCAGCAACAGAAGCCAAAGCGATCGGTCATGGTGGCATAACAATTTTGGTAGAAGTAACAGGGCTTTCGGAAAAAACAATCAGTCGTGGCATATCTGAAATTAGTAAACCAGGCCGAAAGAAAAAAATAGAAATCAAAGAATCCGGTGAACAGAGAATAAGAAAGTCAGGCGGCGGAAGAAAAAGTATCTCCGAAAAAGATCCTGACTTATTAAAAAAATTAGATGAATTAATATCTCCATTCACTCGAGGAGATCCAGAATCAGCGTTACGTTGGTCAGCAAAAAGTACACACAATTTAGCTGAGGAGTTAACAAAAAGCGGTCATCCCGTGAGCGCCATGACGGTTCACACGTTATTAAGTAAAATGGAGTATAGTTTACAAAGTAACAGTAAGACAAAAGAAGGCGGAAATCATGCGGATCGAGATGCTCAATTTTTGCATATAAATAACGCCGCCGAGGAGTATCATGAAAAAAATATTCCAGTTATTTCAATTGATACAAAGAAAAAAGAAATGATTGGTGAATATAAGAACAATGGAAAAGAATGGGAGCCAAAAGGTGAACCAACAAAAGTTAAAGATCATGATTTTTTAGATGAAAATCTTGGCAAAGTAGCTCCCTATGGAGTGTACGATGTGTACCGAAATGAAGGCTGGGTAAACGTGGGGATCAGTTCGGATACTGCGGAATTTGCAGTGGAATCTATACGTCGTTGGTGGTTAAATATGGGAATAAATTTTTATCCTGAAGCCAAAGAAGTATTTATTACGGCAGATTGTGGCGGAAGTAATAGCAGCAGAAGTCGTTTATGGAAAAGTGAATTACAAGAATTATCTAACGAAACAAGACTTAAAATACACGTATCGCATTTTCCTCCTGGAACGAGTAAATGGAACAAAATTGAGCACAGATTATTTAGTTTTATTTCACAAAACTGGCGAGGTAAGCCGCTCATAAGTCGTGAAGTTGCCGTTAACTTAATAGGTGGTACGAAAACAAAAACAGGACTAACCGTTAAAGCTATGTTGGATGAAAATATTTATAAAAAAGGCTTAAAGATAAAGGATGATGTTATGGAAAATTTAAATATTCAAAAGAAGGATTTTCACGGTGAATGGAATTATTGTATCGCTCCAAAAATTAATCAGCCTTAGATCATTATTTTTTGATGGGCCCTAACGATAACTATACAGCACGTCATGATTATAAGTATTTTCTCGAAAAAGTGAAATATTTTGAATATTTATACCCAAATGCAAAAGTTCGCATGTCGCTAAGCACTGCAGATCTGGATAAATCAGATCGTTTTTTGATACAATTTGATCATTCAAAAAATTTTTACAAGAAGCATGAATTTCTGAAATTTTTTCCAATTCTAGAAAATGATTTTGTAACGCCAATAAAACATCATTTTTGCAAGGATAAGAGTCGCCAAAAATAGGGGCTGAAATAAAACAAAAAAGATTTTGTAAAAAATAATCATGCTTTATTTTATTTTCATCGCAAATTTTTTGAATGATTTGAAATAAATTTAAAATCATATGATTGGAATATCCTTTCCAGCCAGTATGAATATTTGCGATAAATGTGTGGTTTTTATCTTGAAATTTAAAAACAAGAGACAAACAGTCAGCTGTTTTTATTGCAAGACTTGTGTTTGTTCCGTAATGATAAATATCGTCTGTTTTACAAAATAAATAATGGCCATCCGCATGAGGAGAAATTGTCTGTGCGGGTAAAATAATGGCAGAATGAAATGCATCAACAGTGAAGGCCTTTTCTAAAGGTTGCCCCATTGTCAGGCATGTTGAAAGATTTGAATTTAAAAAAGGATGAAACCATTGAGTACCAGAGTTTATTATATTTTCCAATGGAAATGAATAAAAATTTGATTTGTTTTCAATCATTTTAAAAAATAATTCCGGAAACTGAGACATGATGGATAAGTTCGATTTTAATATTTTGACAGGACTTAAATCATCTGTTTGAATTTCGGAAATTATTTTATTTTTTTTTAAATATTCATTGGAAAAATAAATATTCATTTTAAGGGTGTATTTTGGAAATGATTGAGAAAAATACCAGATGCGACTCCAACGTTTAAGGAATCTATAAACGGATTTCCGCCTGGAATTTTTGCATGAAAATCACAGTTTTTATGGACTTCTTGTCGTATTCCTTTTCCTTCGTTTCCTAAAACTAAAACAAAAACTCTGTCCTTGGGTAATTCATTTAAGTTCACAGATTCTGGTGCAAGGGAGCTGCTGACAATCCATGCGCCGCTGTCTTTGAGTTCTTGTAGGGAGCGATTGATATTTGTGACAGGAATTAAATCGAGAACAAAGGCCCCGCCTGCAGAGGTTTTTAAAGCGGTTGCGGTAATTCCTGCTTGTCTATCTGTTGCAAACACAACAAATTGAACGCCAAAGAATGCGCAACTCCGCAAAATGGCTCCAAAGTTTCGCGGGTCTTGAATTTGATCCAAAACAACTCCGACGCAACAATTTTTATTTTCTTTGACAAAATTTTCGATAGTTTTGCATGCAGTATTGATTTCTTTGACAGGATATTCGGGAATACGTAAGCAAATTCTTTGGTGATTCAGATCGTCAGAAGGTCCTAAGGGCCAGTCTTCTTCTGCGCTTGCATGAGAACTAATTTTAATTCCTAATGTTTTTGCAATATCATAGGATTCTTTTAATTGTTGAGGCGCCTTTTTAGTTTTGTCGACAATGATATGCAAGACATAGTTTTCTGCGTTGAGTTGCTTGTGAGTTGTCAATTGGGTTAAATAACTTTCAACAATTCTTCTGCCCCAAATGAATAAAACAGATTTTTCTCGGGAGTGGTCACTGTTTCTGACAGGATGAAAATTTGGTTTTTCTTCCTGTTTTTTAAATGGTGCTGATCTTTCTTTTGAATATTCAGGTTTTTTAGTCTCAAAACGCTTTGGTTTATCATCTTTTCTTTGAAATAAGGAAGGTTTCTTCTTTGCGTAATCTGGTTTTTCTGTACCAAAACGTTTTGGTTTTTCTGCGCCAAAGCGTTTTGGTTTATCATCTTTTCTTTTAAATGAAGAAGGCTTTTTCTTTGAATAATCCGGCTTTTCCGCGCCAAAACGTTTTGGTTTT
>CANJMU010000165.1 GCA_947475135.1 Silvanigrellaceae bacterium | reverse complement strand
AAATATTTTTCGTCATAAAATAAATCCAATAAAAAATGTGAAATAAAAATTTTAACAAACTCATTTTTATCTAAAATAATTTTAAGATCAATCTGTGGTGTGTCTTTAAATTTTTAAATCCCAGCGATTGTGGGACCATAAATATTCACTTGGATTTGCTAGAATCATTTTTTCTGTTAATTGATTGATCTGTAATGTCGATTTTGTCACGTTTTCAGCCAATGTTAAGTGATCGTCATAATCAAGTTTGAGTTCGTCTAAAATATGGATTTCGTATTCACCAGGGCGAATCAATTTAATGTATATTGGAAGAATAGGAGCATTTTTTTTAAAATAAAGCCTTGGCAAACTGTTGTTTGTTTTTGTCATTTTGCCAAATAAGGGAAGCCATTCACCTTTGGGGCGTTTTTGGTCAACTGCAAATCCCACTGCTCCATGCTGCTCAATTATTTCTAAAATTTGGACGTAGGCTGGTTTAGATGAATCGCGATCTATCACTTTGTATCCTAGTTTTGATCGTTGATTAAAAACCCATTGAGTAAATAATTTATTTCCCAATTTTTTTGTTATACCTTGTGCTCTAGAAATGTTTTTTGAAACAGAATAAGATAAAACTTCCCAATTCCCCATATGTATGGATAACCAATACACCCCGCTCAACTTTATTTTATCAACACCGATAAAATTTTCGCTGAATATAAATTCAACTTTCGCTTTTCTATAAAGCTTTTCTCCAGCGCAAAATTCAAGCATGGTTCGACAAAAAGACTTGATGCTTTGAAAGCCAATTTTTGAAGCTTGTTGTGTTGTCATTTGCGGAAATGCGATTTGAATATTTTGAATGATTAATTTTTTGCGATATTGAACAATATAAAATAGAATAAAAGCAAGTCCCTGGGACAAAATATCAATACCGCGAAAACCAATTAAATATAAAAAATAACCAAAAGCATTCATAAAAAATAAAAACATAAAATAGTGTTTCCTTTGTAAAATCGGAATAAGATTTTTTAAAAAGTAATCGCGGAATGAATGGTCGTCACTTTCGTGGATTGAATGACTATCGCCTTCTTCATTTTTATATTTTTTCCATAAAAAAACAACCGGTGTGAAAATACATTCACAACCGATTGTCTTTTGTTTTCTATGCAAATATTAATTTTGTTAAATTAACGTTTACTAAATTGGTAACGTGCGCGGGCAGCTGCCAATCCGTACATTTTACGTTCTTTTTTACGTGCATCGCGAGTCACAAGGCCAGCAGACTTTAATGCAGGACGAAGATCTGCATCCATAATCACAAGAGCGCGGGTAATTCCGTGACGAATAGCCCCAGCTTGGCCCGAAAGACCACCGCCAAGAACATTGATGCGAATATCGACTTTGCCTAATTGTTGTGTCAATTGAAGTGCGTGTTCAACAACCATGCGAGATGTCGATCTTTTAAAATAATCATCCAAAGAACGATCATTAATCACAATTTGACCAGTTCCATTTTGAGTCAAGTAAACACGAGCAATGGAAGTTTTGCGTTTGCCAACACCTGAAAAATATTTAACCTTCATATGTTTAATCCTTTTTTATGCTTTTTTTGCAAGTGTGCGTTCTGGAAGCGGAGTTGGGTTTTGTGCGGAATGTGGGTGTTCTGCGCCTGCATAAACCCTAAGATTCGTATAAACAGCTTCGCCAAGACGATTGTGAGGAATCATGCCTTTGACAGCATATTCAACTAAGCGTTCAGGGTGCTTGCTTCTAATCTCAGCGGCATTTTGTGTTTTTAAACCACCAAAATAACCGGTGTGGCGATGGTATAATTTTTTTAATTCTTTTGTCGCTGTCAAAACAACTTCAGAAGCATTAATCACAATAACATTGTCGCCCATGTCTAGATGGGGGGTAAATGTTGGTTTGTGTTTTCCTCTGAGGACGTAAGCAATTTGAGAGGCTAAGCGACCAAGGGTTTTTCCTTTGGCGTCGACAATGAACCACTTCTTCTGAATGTCAGAAGCCTTCATGTTGTATGTTTTCATAATAAAAAAGCTCCGCGAAATAATCGAATAAAAGGTTTAAAAGCAGCAAAAAAATTTGTGGCGTTGTCCAACGCAGGATTTTTTGTTACTTTAAAGGCGTGCGACTTTTGCATATAAAACAAGAAAAAGTGCTCCTTAGCCCCATTGTTACAGCTTGCAATAGTGGAGACTACTGTGTCTAAAACAAATAGGCGAATCCAGTGCTTATAGCGGTTCCTGGGGGTGGCGTCAATAAAATTCTGTTGTTGTTGTTCAGAAATCAAAGGTCAGTCAGAATGAAAATGTTGAGGCTCCATCGTAAAAATTTTTAATAAAATTCAAAAATTGACAGGAAAGAACTTCTATTTATGACCTTAGTTTTTAAAAAAGCTTTTCAATTATTGAATGAAGCTGTTTATAAAGAAGCGGCTCAGGGAAAAGACTGTTTCCTTAGGGTTTATTTAGATATAGAAGCTGAAAAAGAGGCTTGTTCTCTGAATGAGCATGAAGGAATGTTCAAACAGTTCGATGAAAAAAGTCAGGGAAGGCTCGCTGCAGCAATTTTTGCAAGGGAGTGTTTTCAGGAAATTTCTGAAAAACTTTTTGAGTTAAAATCTTTAATAGGGCAGATTTTAAGAAAAATTGTTTCTTTAAACCTAAATATTATAGATGACTTTCCTTCATTTTCTTCAAAGAACTATAAAAATTTAAAAATATTAAAAAATATCTCCTGCGATTTTTTTCAAATGACAGAGTCATTAAAACTTCTACTCAGTTTAAACGCATTAAAATCAACAGAGCATTTTTGGAATGAAGAACAGGATATGGGTTATAGAAAATTTATCTTTGAAGTGGCACATTTTTTAAATGTAGTTGTCATTGTCTTTCAAGAATATCTTCCCGATAGAAAAGATTTTTATTTTAATAAAATAAATGATTTAAAAGAAAAATCTTTTTATGGTGATTATTATGATATTTATCATTCGTTTCATAAGGCTTATTTTGATTTGAATTCAGTTTATAATTATTCCCAGTCTTTCTCAAAAAAAGAAAACTTAACGGCAAAAAACAAATATTTTATTGAATCATTTTTAAATCATTTAAAAGATTACGAATTATCTTTTTCTGAAGTTTCAAATTTGAAAAAAAATCTTCAAATTTATTCTGAAAAATATCAAAAAGACTTATTGTTGACTTCTGAAAACGAAATTGCAGAAATTGTTCTTCTTT
>CANJMU010000164.1 GCA_947475135.1 Silvanigrellaceae bacterium | reverse complement strand
TTAATAAACTTGAAACAAAGGTATCGACCATAGAAACTGAAAATATTGTAAAAAATAAAAAATAAATAAAAATCCAATGCTCTTTGATAAAAGCCAAAAGTTTTTTTTGGTCTTTTTCTAAAAAAAGAATTAATTTTTTAAATAAACTCATTGTATATTTACCTTTAAGGAAACAGACTCTCCTCCTCTTTGAATACGCAATTCTAATTTATTTTCATTTTTCATAGAATTTAATGTCTGAATAGCGCGCGCAGCATCATTCAATTCCATTCCATTAATGCTTGAAATAATATCACCACTTTTAAGACCTAATTTTGAATAGACACTATCTGGTACAATTTGAGTGACTGCAAACCCTTTGATCTGCCCATTCACAACGTTTGGTATGGCGCGCGCATCTTCTAATATTTTTGATAAATCATTTGTAATTTCATTATTCACCCATTCTCTTGTGGCGACAGTATTAGTCCCTTTGCGTTCAAAACCGGGTTCCGTATAGATGCTACCCGACGGAGTCCCAGTTTTTTTCTGTTTTGAATAAATGTCGGGATAAATGAGATCCAAATATTCTTCACAACGTTTTCTGACAAAATAAACACGATCTTTTTCAATATTTTCAACAATAGAGTCTTCTAATTTATCGCCTGCTTTATAGATTGAGCTAGTCTCGGCCCCTACCCTGTCAGGACTTAATAAAACAAGACTTGAATTTTTTGAACCCTGAACAAATAAAATACCTGTTACCTTATAGTGTAGAGAGGACTTTTCTGTTTTTGGTGGACAAATTTTATTGGCATAATTTTCATCATTTCCTTCAAGATCATCTTTATTAAAAAGATCTCTCTTTAAAATAATTTCTAAACTTAGTTTTTCTGGAGACTCATCAAAGACAGTGTCCTCTTTTGTCGGTTTTTCTGCTTGTTTACTTAAATCGACTTTTTTATATTTAAAAATAGTTTCTACAATTCCGTAAACAAGGAGTGAACTACAAACTCCCAAAGAAATCATTTTGACAATTTTTGGATTTGGAAAATGAATTTCCTTCTTAGAAAGAATTTTTAATTTCTGTGAAAGGTTTTTAAAAATCATTTTCATTGTGACTCATTTCAACTGTTTTATTTTTGTTACGACAACAGTGATATCATCTTCCAAAGCTTTTTCTGACCCATAAAATTCTAAGCTTTCTTGCACTAACAATTCTAAAAAATCCGAACTTCTTTTTGTAGAATTATTTTCTAAAAATTTTCGGAGTCTTTTTTTTCCATAATCTTCATTTTTATCATTTTTATTTTCAATCAGCCCATCCGTATAAAATAGAATAAATTCCCCACCAGTCAACGGGATTTCTTTTTTTTCAAAAATTTCGTCCGGTGTCCAACCTAAACGATTTCCACTCGCAACCAGGGGCTCTATTTTTTTTCCTTCACGAATCATCAAAGGAAAATTATGTCCAGCATTGGAAAAATAAATTTTTTGAGATTGAAAGTCCAGGACGCAACAAAAGCACGTCATATAGTAACGCACACCATCATTGCCACCCATGTCTGTCAAAACGCTGTTGATTCCCTGCAAAAGAATGTCTGGCTCGATGGATTCGCCACCAAGAATTTTATTTTTGATTCCAACAAAAAACCCAGAAACCGCTGCAGTCACCATGGCACCTGCAGTTCCGTGGCCAGTCACATCCGCAATAAAAATATAAAATCTATTTTCCGTAGAAATTGTGTTCCACCAATCCCCTCCACAAAATGCTGCGGGGATTGCTGTTCCCGCGCATTCGACAAAGGAATGCACGGGTGCTTTTTGTGGCAAGAATGTTTTTTGAACCAATTGGCTTGTCGCTAATTCCATCTCTAAAACACGCCGTTGCCCTTCTTTTTCTTCGATTTCTTTTTTAATTTGATCGTAGCGTTTTCCCAACTCATCGTTGGCGCGACCTAAATTAAAATTACTTTTATTCAATTGATTAAAAAGACGAAAGACCTCGGTTTGATTTTTAGCAATCATAGTGTACCCCAAAAGCGATCCGCTGCTATTTTCTATTTTGACACCATTCATAGAAAACGGAAGAAGTTCCCCTTCGGAAGTCTGTACAAAGACTTCCACATCTTTAACAATTCCCTGCGTTGTAAATTGAATTTCAAGCTCTAAATAATAATCGACAAGGCCTTCCGAATATGGAAAAAGTTTTCGAATATGTTGCCCAACCAGTTCGGTTTGCAAAAATTTTGTAGTTTCACATGCTGATTTATTCACTTTTAAAATAAAACCATCCTGATTTAACAGAAACATCATTTCAAACATGTTATCGACAACACGATCGATAAATCTTTGATGCTCTAAAATTCCACGAGCGACTTCGAGCAACTTAATATGAAACTCAGAGGCATAACTATTAGATTGTTCTTCTGGGAGTAAGTCAAGTTTTTGTGACGAAATCATAGAAATAATCTGCAGTAACCGTTCCGTTGGTTGAGAAAAATCCGTCTGCCAGGTGCGATAAAGTTTCTTTATTTCCAAAATCATTAAAAAAACGATAAATAAGGTAACAACGGATGTCACACCAAAAATCAAATTTGAAAAAAAGTTTTCTGCTTGAAACACTGAAATTAAAAATGCGACAAGAATAAAAGCTATTCCAATGTAAAAGTAATTTCTAATTTTATGAAGATTTAATTTCCATCGATGAACAATATCGTGGATTGTAATTTGTTGAGCCATAAATTCTTTCTGTAAAGTTATGATTTATTTTATTGTTCTTATGGACCTCTTCTTGTCAAAAAAGTACCGCGTTGCATTTTTTTTTCATGCTCGTCAATGCCATGACACTTCACTTTTCCTCCCCAGAGACGATAAAAGTCCAGGATTATTCTCTTTTTTGAAAAAGGGCAGGCCATGGAGTCCGTCAAATTGAAATCATTTTTACCAACAATTTTTATCTTTTTTTGCGGTTGCGTGATGTTTCTTGTTCATCATTTTCAAAACGATTCCTTTTTAACTTTTGTGACTGGTTTTGGATTTTTGCTCATCTATTTTTCTTGGACAACATACTCAAGTAAACAATTCGATGACTTCGATCAAAAAAAAACACAAGAAATATTATCCTTAAAACATACCATTCATAGGCTAGAATCCCACTCAAACTCAAAATACGGAGCCTTGCATCACGAATACCAACAGAAACAAATGCAAATTCAAAAAAATATAGAATTTTGGAAAATTCGCGCAGAAGATCTCACTCAAAAAATTCAAGATCAAAAAAAGAATTAT
>CANJMU010000163.1 GCA_947475135.1 Silvanigrellaceae bacterium | reverse complement strand
AGGTCTTCATTATTGGTATTTTGATTTTCAATTTCCCTTTTTCGGCTCCATAAACTAATGGCAAAGGGAAAACAAATTGGAATTGTGACAATAAGGAAACAAAAAAGAAACGCAAACCCAAAACCTCTTTTAACTGTTTTTAAACGTTCTTGTGCGGACAGAATTTTATTTTTTAATTTTTCAATATTAGCTTCATATTTATCGATATTTTCGTAATGAAAAATAGCTTCACATAAAAAATTTGCATTATCCGCATAAGGTAACAAATTTTTGAGCATAGAAAATCTTTTGTAACGATGAATAATATGGGATTCGGATTTTTCTTTCTGGCTTTTCAAAAAATCTTGGGCGCGTTTTGCATTTTGAATAATTCGTAGGCGCTCAGCTTCTTCCATGGAAAACCATGTCTCACATAATTTTCTGGTGATTTGAATTTTTTCTTCAATTTTTGCTATATTTTTTTGGATTTCATCAATATATTTTAATTTCTTTTTTAAAATATTCAGTCCAGAATGAGCTTCTTTCCATTGCCGGGCTTCTTGGGCAAGCTTGGAGTTGAGGATGGCCTCTGTAAGCACAACAGCTCTATCTGCTTGACGTATTTGTTTCGCTCGAAGATAAATAGGTTTGTTTTGAAATATTCCAGCAAGCAGTGACATTTGATCGCTGACGTCTCGGATTTGGGAAATGGTGATTTGGTTCATGGAATACTAGCCTCTTTTGGAACAATGGTTGGAATCCCCAGAGTCAGTATGTAACTCTGAAATTCACTCACTGTCAAAAATGCAACGTGCTGTTTTTATAATTTTTTTTAGGAGTTTCTGTCTATGGTTTTTACCGATGCCAAACAACTACTTTATGAAGTGTCTCGTCGTCGAACGTTTGCCATTATTTCTCATCCAGATGCTGGAAAAACAACTCTGACAGAAAAACTACTTTTACTTGGTGGAGCAATTCGACTTGCGGGTTCGGTCAAAGCTAAAAAATCTAAAAAATTTGCAACATCGGATTGGATGGAGCTTGAAAAACAGCGTGGTATTTCTATTTCTACAAGTGTGATGAATTTTGAGTATCGAAATATTGTTTGTAATTTATTAGATACCCCTGGGCATCAGGACTTTAGTGAAGATACCTACCGGACGTTAGCGGCTGCAGACAGCGCCATTATGTTAATTGATGCTGCCAAAGGTGTAGAGCCTCAGACGATTAAATTGTTTGAGGTCTGCCGTTTAAGGGGAATTCCGATATTTACTTTTGTGAATAAATTAGACCGTGATGCCCGTGACCCTTTCGAGTTGATGCAAGAAATTGAAAATATTCTTGGCATTCCTACTTATCCTATGAATTGGCCAGTCTCTTCCGGGGAGCGTTTTGGTGGAGTGATCGATCGAAAAACCAAAGAATTGCATTATTTTTATGGCAGAAACACAACAATAGAAACAGAAGCAAAAATTATTTCATTAAAAAATAAAGAAGAAATTGAAAAATTAGTTCCACAGAAACTGATGCAAGAATCTATTGAATCCCTTGAACTACTGGATGCCGCTGGCGATGATTTTCAGTACGAAAAATTTATGAAAGGCCAAATTTCACCTATGTTTTTTGGTGCTGCCATGACAAATTTTGGGGTCCGTTTCTTTCTAGAAAAATTTTTAGATATGTCGCCACAGCCTAGCCCAAAAAATTCAAGCAAGGGTTCTATTTCTCCGTTATCTGAAAAATTTAGTGGTTTTATTTTTAAAATTCAAGCCAATATGGACCCAAAACATAGGGATAGAATTGCTTTTTTAAGGGTTGTCAGTGGTGTGTATGAAGCGGGAATTTATGTCAACGTTCCAAGGCTTCAAAGGGAAATTAAGTTAACACAACCCCAACAATTTTTTGCGCAAGACAGAACTTCTATCGAGAAGGCTTTTGCTGGGGACGTTGTTGGAATTTACGATCCCGGAATCTTTTCTATTGGAGATTCCCTTGTCGAAAAAGAACAATTCGAATTTGAAGGAATTCCAAGTTTTGCTCCAGAAAATTTTGCTGTCGTTCGAACAACAAGTGCGCTGAAAAGAAAGCAATTGCTGAAAGGCTTAATTCAGCTTTGCCAAGAAGGCACGATTCAAATGTTTATCGATGAAACGCGTTCCTTAAGCGATCCTATTTTAGCGGCAGTAGGGACTTTGCAATTTGATGTTTTATTATTTCGATTGAAAAATGAGTACAATGTGGACTGCGCTCTCGATAATTTATCCTATAAATTTGCAAGATGGACCAATGCAAGTTTAGAGCAAGTGCAAGAGGCAAAAACAAAACTGGATGTGACTTCCGTGAAAGATATGCATGGGAATTATGTTTTCTTATTTAAAAATGATTTCAGCATTAATTATTTTCAAGAAAATTTTCCAAAACTTTTACTTTTTAGAAGCAATGCCAATCTTCATCACAATATGATGGACACGTCCTTTTTGAAAGAATAGACCTTGTTTCCTAACCTCATTTTCTTTGTTGCGCCATGGTTCTCGGCCTCTTCACTTAAAAGGAGGAGGGTCATTCCAAATAAATTATCATTTGTTTCGTTTTCGGTCTGATTTTTTCATTCCACTCTTGCCAAGGGATTTCAATTCTGGCATATAAGATTTTACTCTTCCTAGAGTTTGCGGGGTGGTAGTAGAGTTGGTTACAACGCTGGCCTGTCACGCCGGAGGTCGGGGGTTCAAGTCCCCTCCATCCCGCCATTTTTCCATTCTTTTTTATTTATTTTCTAAAAATTATCCCATGAGCAATTTTTTTCTTGATTTATATGTTGTAAATTTAAAAATAGGTCTGATACTGATTTTGCATAAAATTTCATGTGAGCCGAATACAAGATTTTTGTCATTTATGAGAGGTTTTTTCATGTCCAATGTAAGATTTCTTCAGCGTTTAGAAAATTTTAAACATGCTTTTACTAAAATAACACTGGCAAGAAATGCCTATCTTGAAAAGACCTCTGATGAACTTTATCAAATGGCTGTCATTCAATCTTTTGAATTTACATTTGAGTTAAGCTGGAAAACTATGAAGGATTATTTAAAATTTCAGGGGATAGAGCTTCAATTACCACGCCAGGTCATAAAGGAATCCTTTGCAATGCAGCTGATTGAAAATGGTCAGTTATGGATTGAAATGATGGAAGATCGTAACCAAACTTCCCATGTGTATGAAGAAAAAGTAGCAAAGAAAATTGTAGAGAGAATTGTGAATCTTTATTACTCAGAAATACAAAAATTAATCCAGAAATTTGAATT
>CANJMU010000162.1 GCA_947475135.1 Silvanigrellaceae bacterium | reverse complement strand
ATAATAGTTCCAACTTTATTTTGAAAAACTTCCGATTCGGGAAGGTAACAGATGATTTTCACTTTTTAAGATCTCCAAAAAATTTCTCTTTATTTTTAATTATAAAATGAAAATACTCAGAGGGCTCGAAATCCATTTCTAGATCTAAACCTTTTGGATTTTTGAGATGAATTTGAAATTGATCATAATCATTTAATAAAGGGATTTCTTTCCCGATTTGAAGAGAAACAATCTCATGGGTGTCATTTTTTGGACAGTAAAACATGGCTTGAATGCTTTGAACAAATGTTTTGTGATTTAAAAAATCGCTGAGATTGAATTGCTCTACAAGCCATCTTGGTGATTTAATATAAGTAAATTCAGCATCAAACGAATCAATAATTTTATACCAAGATAAAATACCGCAGGAATTTGCACGTTTGACATTAGAAAAATCAATAAAAATCTTTTTGTTATTTGAATTTTGAAGAGCTGTTTGCAGGGATTTTTTTATATTTTCTTCGGAAGATTCTTCGTTAAGTATACCGAAAAATTCAACGGTTGCGTCCTTTACTTTGACTTCCATTTCAAAACTCCCCGAATTTAACTCGATGAAAAATATATTACTGGATTTGTCGGAAAAATTTTAAACATCTTGAGTTTTCTATCACTTGCGGCCAGGAAATTTGAGCACTATAAATACTCTTTTCTGTGGACATCAATTTTTCTTTCCTAAGGAGATGATACTATGCCAGAAACAAGAATAGAAACGGATACTATGGGTGAAATTTCAATGCCTTATGCGGTTTATTGGGGTGCGCAAACTCAACGTAGCCTGCAAAATTTTAAAATAAGTTCAGATCGATTTTCTCGCGTTTTTATTAAAGCTTATGGTTTAATGAAAAAATCTGCAGCGCTTGTCAATGCCGAGTTAGAAGAAATTTCAATAGAAAAATCCGACCTCATTTGCCAAGCGGCAGATGAAGTGATTGATGGAAAATTAGATGCACATTTTCCTTTAGTGGTGTGGCAAACAGGGTCTGGAACTCAGACCAATATGAATTTTAATGAGGTGATTTCCAACCGAGCCATTGAAATTGCAGGTGGTGTGATTGGGAGTAAAAAACCAATTCATCCAAATGATGATGTCAATCATGGACAAAGTACCAATGATAGTTTTCCAACGGCGATGCATATTGCTGCAGCATTGGCGATTCATGAAAATTTTATTCCAAGTATTGAAGAATTCATTCAAACTTTAGAAAAAAAATCTCAAGACTTTAGTTCCATTATTAAAATTGGAAGAACTCATTTGCAAGATGCGACGCCGTTAACATTAGGACAAGAGATTAGTGGCTGGTGTGAACAACTTAAAATGTGTTTAAAAATTGTGAAGTTATCGTTACCTTACATTTATGAGCTTGCAGCAGGTGGGACTGCGGTTGGAACTGGGTTGAATTGTCATAAAAAATATCCTGAAAAAATAGCAAAAAAATTAAAAGAGTTGACAAATATTCCATTCAAAACGGCGCCAAACAAGTTTCAGGCCTTAGCAGGGCAAGAGGCGCTTGTGACGTTATCTGGTGCGCTGAATACGACAGCGACATCATTTATGAAAATAGCAAATGATATTCGCTGGCTTGCGAGCGGGCCACGTTGTGGTTTTGGTGAAATATCCATACCGGAAAATGAGCCAGGCAGTTCTATTATGCCTGGAAAGGTGAATCCGACTCAAAGTGAGGCCGCAACGATGGTTTGTTGTCAGGTCATGGGAAATCATGTGACTGTTACCTTAGCAGCAAGCCAAGGAAATTTTGAGCTCAACGTTTTTAAACCAGTTATTATTCATAACGTTTTGCATTCTATTCGTTTATTATCAGATTGTTTTCATGGTTTTAATGAGCATTGCGCAAAAGGAATTGTCGCGAATGAAAAAAGAATTCGTGAGCTTATGGAAAAATCATTGATGCTAGTCACAGCTTTAAATTCCCACATTGGCTATGATAAATCAGCGCAAATTGCAAAAAAAGCTCATAAAGAAGGCCTCACTTTAAAAGAATCTGCTTTGAAATTAGGTTATCTCTCTGCTAAAGAATTTGATGAATGGGTTGTTCCTGACAATATGTTGCATCCACACGGATGATATCAGTTTTTTAAAATCCAAAGTAAGGTTACAAAAATGATTTCCTCACATGAGTTAATTTTGAAATTAGGACAAAGTATTTCAACAAATTATGAAAATATGGATGCGTTAAAAAATATACTGTCCCAAGAAAAAATGTTTTTCTCGGAAATTATTTTTATTCCTCCTCAACAACTCACAAATGAAAATATTGAAAACATTCGAGCTCGATTCCTTGGAAAAAAATCGGTTCTTATGGATCTTTTAAAATCATTAAAAAATTTACAGCCCGAAGATCGAAAAAGTGCGGGTGCACTTATCAATGAATTAAAAAATTATATTGAAGCGGAAAGTGAAAAATTTTTAAAAACTGTAGAATTATTTTTTGAGCAAGAAAAATTAAAATTAGAAAAAATAGATTTAACATTGCCTTTGTCAGAATCCCCATTGGGATCTCGTCATCCCATTTCTGTTGTGATGCGTGATTTGTTAATTCCGTTTCAAAAAATGGGATTTAGTATTGTTGATGGTCCAGAAATAGATTCTGATTTTTATAATTTTGAGGCCTTGAATGTTTTGAAAGATCACCCTGCCCGTGAAATGCAAGACACTTTTTTTGTAGCGTCGGAATGGGTGCTAAGAACACATACAAGTAATGTACAAAGTCATGCATTATTAGAACGCGGTGTTCCCTTAAAAATTGTATGTCCTGGCTGCGTTTACAGAAATGAATACGATATGACACATGTTCCTTCCTTTCGACAAATTGAGTGTTTAGTTGTCGATAAGGGAATTCATATGGGACATCTAAGAAGTTTAATTAATGAGTTGTTGAATTGTGCCTTTGGTCGTGAAGTGAATTTAAGATTTCGTGCCAGCTATTTTCCATTTACAGAACCAAGTGCAGAAGTTGATGTGGAATGCCAACAATGTTTTGGAAAAGGCTGTCGTAGCTGCAAACACACGGGCTGGTCGGAAATTGGCGGGTGCGGTGTTGTCAATAAAAAAGTATTAGAAAATTGTAACATTGACGCGAGTATTTATAGTGGAATTGCTTTTGGTTTTGGCGTCGATCGTATGGCCAAAGATCGATTTGCGATATCGGATTTAAGATTTTTATTTGATGCTCATGTTCCTTATTTAAAATCATTTCAATTAAAATAATTTTTTATTTCATTTTCTCATTTTAAATTACATTTT
>CANJMU010000161.1 GCA_947475135.1 Silvanigrellaceae bacterium | reverse complement strand
AACACGAGCAAAAAAAGGGATATTTTTAGCATTTCAGTATCCCGTGTCTATACCAGGACTGAAACTTTCCGAATATTTACGAAATCTTTATTGCCAAAGATTTCAAACTCAAATTTCAGTTTCCGAATTCCGAAAAATATTAAAAGAAAAATTAGAATTATTAAAAATAGACAGATCAACACTCTCTCGGTATTTAAATGATGGATTTTCTGGTGGCGAAACCAAACGTTTTGAAATTCTTCAATTGATGCTTTTAGAACCTAAAGTCGCTATCCTCGATGAAATTGACAGTGGTGTTGACGTTGATGGACAAAAAATATTAGCTCAATGTATTGAATATATGGTTAAAAATTATCAAACAAGTTTTATTATTGTCACGCACTATCGCAGATTGATTCAATTTTTAAATTCAAATCGAATTCATATTATGCTGGACGGAAAAATTCAACAAAGTGGTGATTTTTCCTTAGTCGATAATTTAGAAAAATTCGGATTTCGTCCCGAACTTTAATTGCGATCTACCCGTTTTTAATAAAGTAACAAACTTTTTCAAAACATTTTATTTTCAGCAGGAGCGTGTTTATGAAACCGCAATCCAATCAAAATGATTCCGAAAACGATTCTAAAAATAACGCTAAAGATGATTATAAATATGGTTTTCATGTGAAAGAAAACTATGTTTTTAAATCGGAAAAATCTAAAAAAGGCCTGACAAAAGAAATTGTCAGCGATATTTCTGCCTACAAAAAAGAACCAGCATGGATGCTGGAAGCTCGCTTAAATGGACTGAAAGAATTTAATCAAAAACCAATGCCCACATGGGGCGACACAAAAACTTTGAATGAAATTGATTTCACAAACATTCACTATTACGTCAAACCGACAGATAAAGTTCAAAATTCCTGGAGCGATGTGCCCGAAGAAATTAAAGATACGTTTGAACGTCTGGGAATTCCTGAAGCCGAACGAAAATTTTTAGCCGGCGTGTCTGCCCAATTTGAATCGGAAGTTGTTTACCACAGCATGAATAAACAGCTGGAAGAAAAAGGCGTTATTTTTTTAGACATGGACACCGCTCTGAAACAACACCCTGACATTGTCCAAAAGTATTTTGGAACGATTATTCCTGCTAGTGACAATAAATTTGCCGCATTAAATACCGCCGCATGGAGTGGAGGAAGTTTTATTTATGTTCCCAAAGGTGTCCATGTGGACATCCCTTTACAAGCCTATTTTCGAATTAATACGGAAAATATGGGGCAATTTGAACGCACACTAATTATTGCAGATGAAGGGTCCAGCATTCATTACATCGAAGGCTGCACAGCCCCTGTTTACAGAAGTGATTCTTTGCATAGCGCCGTTGTCGAATTAATTGCATTAAAAGGCTCAAAAATTCGTTACACGACAATACAAAATTGGTCGAAAAATATTTATAACTTAGTGACAAAACGCGCCTATGCCTACGAAAATGCAAGTGTGGAATGGGTCGATGGCAATTTGGGATCTAAGTTAACAATGAAGTACCCAGCTGTTTACTTAATGGGAGAAGGTGCTCGCGGAGAAATTCTTTCCATTGCTTTTGCGGGACAGGGAATGCATCAAGATGCGGGCGCTAAAATCGTTCATAATGCAAATAATACGACCAGTGTTATCAATGCAAAGTCCATTTCAAAAAACGGCGGAAAAACAACATATCGCGGCCTTGTTAAGGTACCAAAAGGAATGAAAGGCTGTAAAAGCATGGTGAAGTGCGATGCGCTTCTGATGGATTCCCATTCCTCGTCGTTTACTTATCCAACCATGGAAATTGAAGAAAACGAAAAAACCAATATGGGCCATGAAGCAAGTGTGAGCAAAGTGAATGACGCCCAAATTTATTATTTAAAAAGCCGCGGATTTACTGAAAAACAAGCCACACTTATGATCGTCAATGGGTTTTTAGAAAATTTTGTCAAAGAATTACCTATGGAATATGCCGTAGAATTAAACCGATTGATTGAATTAGAATTTGAAGGAGCTGTGTAAATGTTCACCACATTGGATTCAAAACCCATTCGATTTTTGCCTGTTCCTGAAAAACCAGAAGAATCTTTTCGAAGACTCCGTCCCGATATTTTTTTTCTTCCCAAAAATGACGTCCTTAATTTTTTAGGAAAACCCGTTTTAGAAAACACGTCCCCGTTTCAAATTTGGAAAGTGATCCACCGTGACTTTCAAAATGTAAATTCAATTTTTAAAGAAAATTTAGAAAAATTTGCGAATTTCAATTTTGATTTTGATTTGCTCGAGCAAAAGAAAGATAGACTCGTTGTGCTAGAAATTCAGCACGGCATTGTTGATGTTTATTCCAGTCCCCAGTTGCAATCTTTTATTGAATTTAAATCTCAACCTTCAGCTTTTCAGCCCTTATCTGAAAAGAGCGAAATCTGCGAAGCCTTTGCCAATCGGTTGCAAATTTCGATTCCACATACTTTAAAAATTCATGTGAACTCACATAACACAGAAGATCCTTTTTTTATTGTGTTTGATCATACCCAGCCTCACTTTTCCCAAAGTTACACATCCCTTCATTTTCAATTTGAAAAAAATACTCTTGCCAATTTATTTTATTTTTTTCAAGGCGCAGAGTTTTCGTTGAATCGCATGCACTTGGAACTCAAAAAAAATGCGCGGGTCAAAAGTTTTTTTGTAGCGTCAAATCCTAATGAAAATACAAACCAAAACCCACCAATCCAATTGGTAGAACGGCTTGTGACTTTAGATGAAAATTCAAATTTACAAGAAACTTTATTTTTTTCCCAAAAAGGATCTTTTCGTATTTCACAAAAAGTTATTTTAGAAGGCGTCCATTCAAAATATACAGGAACACAATTAACCGTTGGTGAGCGCTGTCATTTTGATTTTGAACCTCTTTATTTTCACAAAAGCAAAGAATCCTCTTCTTCCTTAATTTCTAAAATGATTTTGGGAAAAAAGGGCCGTGGAAACTTTCAGGGACTGATTATTGTTTCTGAAAATGCACCTGGTTGTCAGGCCTCACAACAAAATAAAAATATTCTGCTGCATGCTTCAGCCCGTGCAGATGCCCAACCGCGCCTTGAAGTTTACCCCCATGACGTCATTTGTCATCACGGAAGTGCCACCGGCGAATTAGACGAAAAACAAATTTATTATTTAACATCCCGTGGCTTTGATGAAAAAAATGCCAGACGTTTATTGATTGAAAGTTTCGCTAAGGAAACACTGAAAATTTGGGAAAATGAAGAATTCTTTTTGTATCTTGGTGAGAAATGGATAGAACAATTTTGTGAAAAATTGTTCTTTT
>CANJMU010000160.1 GCA_947475135.1 Silvanigrellaceae bacterium | reverse complement strand
TGATTATTTTTATGCATGGACTGGGATTCGATTCGTCTTTTCCCCTGTGGCATATCTTTAAAAGCTGGAGCGACGAAGGTTTTTCAATTTTAAGTATTGATTGGGATGGACATTCTTGTGCGCACAAAACAAATTTAGATTTACAAGAAGCGACAAGAAGTATTCCTCTTATTTTAGAAAGACTTTATTCTGAAAAATGCGATAAAAACAATCATTTTGAAAAATTTAAACCAAATTGTTTTTTATCGGGCTATGGAATGGGAGCAAGTCTGTGTTTAATTGCTGCAACAAGACAAGATATTTCTGAAAATGTTCACGGAATTATTACAATATCACCAGCCATTCAAATTTTTTATTCCTTAAAAAACCTTTTAGAAATATGGAATCCAAAAGAACTTTTATTTGGAATCATTCGTATTTTTCAATTGTTTCCTTACTACGGAATGAAATCCTTTCTTCCCTATTTATTTTTCGTAAAAGACAAATTATTTCCCGTACGATTTAAATTAAATGTTTCTGAATACAAGCAAGCAAAAATGTTTTTAAAAGAAACATTTTATGAAAGAAATATTTTAAGACTTGTGAAGTTACCGGTATTGTGGATTCATGGACTCAAAGATCATTTTCATTGCGCCCAAAACGTTGGAAAAAAAATGATAGAAATCCCTTCTCCATTATTTTGCTATCACCCAGAAAAAAAGGGATATTTTAGTTCACTTTTTTCTTTTCAAATCGTTAATTATTGTTCTTATTTTATTCAAGAAACTTTAAAAACAAAAAACACAGGATCCTAATATGAAAAAACTTCTCATTTTCATTTCTCTTTTCATTATAATTTTTATTGGAATTGTGATCGTTGCTCCATTTTTAATTGATCTCAATCAATTTAAGCCCATGATTCAAGAACAAGTTTCAAAAAAAATTCATGCAAAAATAGATTTTTCAAGCATTCGACTTTCATTTTTTCCTGGAATTGGATTCCGAATGAAAAATTTAAAACTTATCAATGATGATGAAAAATTTAAAAATACAAAATTATTTTCTGTAGACTCTGTCATTTTTAAAATAGAAATTATGCCTTTATTTTCTAAAAAAATTCATGGTTCTTTGAAAGTTCAATCTCCAGAAATTTATTTTGTCAAAAACAAAGATGAAAATAATATAAAATCTTTAATGAAGGAAAACACAGACAATAAAAATGCGGCCACAGATCAAAATCAATCTGAAATCAGTAAAGAAACACCAACTTCCCAAGAAGAAGACGCTTCAAAAACAGCGCAGAATAAACCAATCTCCGATGAACTTATCAAAAATATCGAAGTCACATCCATCGATTTAGAAGATTCTCATGTGACTTATTTAGATCAATCCGAACCAGGAAACCAACCTATTCAAATGAAAAATATTCAGTTTCACGTCAGCAATATTGGAATTCAAAAAGATGTTGTGATGCACTTGGAAACACTTGTCGATGTTGAAAAAAAAGAGTTGTCCGTTTCTGGTCCTATTTCTATTGATTTTATTTCAAATACAGATGTTCAAGAAAATCAATGGGTTTCTACAAAATTTAATGGTTCTATTCATTTTGATCAACTCACAATAAAGGTTGGAAATTTATTTGATAAAAAATCTTCTGTTCCTTTAAATTTTAGTTTTGATGGAAATGCTCAAAAAGACCTAATTCAGATCAATCAATTTTTGGTTCATTTTCAAAATTTAGAAAGTAACACTAAGGCCACAATTAAAGATTTTAAGGCTCTAAATTCCGACATTGTCTTTTTAATAAAAACGGATAATATTTCTTCATTAAAAGATGTTTTTCCAGCGTACGAAAAATTTTTCCAATCTGGAACGTTTGCATTAAAAACAAAAATTCAGGGATCACTTTCAAATCTCGACACAATAAAATCCACAACAAATGTCAATGCTAATTTATCTAAGGTAACAGACTTTCAAATCGAACTTGTTGAAAATTCTTTGACACCTTTTCATGGATCTTTACGACTCAAAAGCAAGGAATTAAAAGTTTCCGAACTTTTGAAACCTTTTGTTTCACAAAATCCAAGTCATGAAACAACATCTACGGAAAAAACAAATTCAAAAGAAATAGATTCAAAAAATAGAGACCCTGCAAAAGAAACTGAAAAAGAATTTGAACTCACAGCAGATCAAAAGAAAATGTTGGCAGGAACAAATTTTGATATGAATCTTGAAGTGAATCATCTCACCTACGAAAAATATGAACTTCATGATTTTCAATTAGATACAAACTTTTCTAATTTTATTATGGATATCAATCGCCTGCATCTCAATGCATTTCAAGGAAATTTAGACTCAAAATTTCAAACCAATTTGAATACAACTCCAATTTCTTATCATGGGAATATGAGTTTAGCTCATGTGGAAAGCTCAGAAATTGCAAATTTATTGCAAGAAAATCCAAAAAAAATCATTGAGGGAAAAGTTAATCTTGATGTCCAATGGAGTGGGGCAGGAACAGTTAAAAATAATGCTCTTAAAAAATTGAATGGAAAAATAGATTATTCTTTTTTAAATGGAAAATTTTATATGAAAGATTCCCTTGGCCTGGCAAAGGAAAAATTAAAAGAAATGGCACAGGAGTTTTCTATTCCTAATGGCGCTCAAATCACAGATGCTGCCTTAACTAAAATAAATTTAGGAAATAAAAATGAATATTCACTTGATAAAGTGAAAGGACATTTGGATATTGTCCAAGGACATTTAATTTCGAAAGAGCGCTACCTTACAGAGGAAGGGTCATTCGAAACAAACTTGCAATTAGGACTCGCTGCTCTCGATATTTCTGGTAAAATTCACTATATTTCATCACAATCGATTGCGGATCAAATTAAAAATTCTGATAAAAATTTACCACTTCTTTTCAACCAAAAAGGGTTGCTTGAATTGTATCTCCTTTTATCTGGAAATATCACTTCTCCTAAGGTCACAATTGAAAAAGAAAATTTGCAAAAAAATATATTCAATAATGGAAAAGAAAAATTAAAGGAAAAAGCTATAGAAAAAGTCACGGAAGAACTTCAAAAAAATGATTCTGTAAATAAATTTTTAAAGGATAAAGGTGTCGATACAAAGAAATTAGATCTGAAAAAACTTGGGTTTTAGAAAAAATAAATTTCTATAATAACATCATTTAAAAGACACAAATTTCATGATAAGACTCTAAAGCTTCTGGAGGAAATCATGGTATGACGCAAACAATCACATTCACTATCAATCAAAGAAACCTTTTATCCACAACAAAATGGTCTGTTTTTATTAACTCTTCGAACAGAATTATTTTTGTGATCC
>CANJMU010000159.1 GCA_947475135.1 Silvanigrellaceae bacterium | reverse complement strand
GTCTTCTCTCCAATTAAGGATCCATGCGGCAGCGCCCATATCTTTCACCATTTTTTCGACGGTTAATCGAGCATCTGTTGGATTCCAGCGATCATCTAAGATTTCTGCCTGATTGGCATCGCCATAGTCGCCTTTCATAGAACTGCATCCAGAAAATAATGAAATGCACCCTAAAGCTGCAACAAGAATAAGTCCGCTTTTTTGTTTCAGTTTCATAAAAAATCCTTTCGAAATAAAATTTGGTCTTTTGAAATTATCATAAATTACATGCGTTCAACTGTCAAAATGCCAAAAGGTAATGATTTTTTTTCTGTTTGTCCCTTCTGAATTTTTTTCAAATTTTTAATGAGATCATCAAATAAACCCTGGGCCATATCAATTTGTGATTTAGAAAATTGATTAGTAACATTGGATTTTTTAGCTTGTTTTTTATTTTGATATTCAATGAAATACAAAGCGATTTTTAAATAGATATAGGGAACAATAAAGTAACGATCATTTGGCAATCGATTAAATTCAGTCATCATTTCTTTTGGTAAATTCGCACCAAAACCTTTAGGCATAAAACGTTTCCAAGTGACCGAGACAAAGAGGCCGCTCCCTTTGACTTTTTTAGGATCGATAAAAATAAAGACAAAAAATTTAATAAAAACTAATGGAACAAACGCCAAAAGTCCGTAATACGATCCTGTTCCTAATCCAAATAAAAGTGCAACAACCGCATAAACGATATAATCAAAGGTTTTAAATTCAATTTTTTTCACCGATAAATTTTTATACATTTGAGATAATAAATAGCAAAGTAACAATAACGAAGCAAAAAATAGGACAATAATTTTAACAATCAAAAGAAAAACAACCATAAAAACCCCAAAATTGAACTTAAAGAATCATATAATCCTGTCTTTTTAAAAAACCAGGACGCACATCACTTTGATAGATATTTCGCGCTAAATCAAGGGCTCCTTCAGCAAAAATTTTTCGATGTTGAGCAATGTGTTTGATTGTTAGGGATTCATCTTCATTGACAGCGCGGACTTCATGCTCTCCAAAAACTTGTCCTATGCGCCACGATGCAATTTTATTTTCTTCAAGTCCCAAGCTTTGATTGAGTGTTTTCGCCGTGCCACTTGGAGCATCTTTTTTTTGTTCATGGTGGACTTCCAGAAGTCCAATGGAAAATCCTAACTTTTTCATGAGATCGGCTACTTTGATATTTTGACTTGTTTTTGCATTTAAAATTTCATCAAATAAATAAATTCCTTTCGAGAAATTTGACACAACGCAAACAGGTATCCCACGTGAAACTTTTTCTATCTTTTGAAGACAATTTTCATTGTGACCGGTAGTTCCAATAATTAAAGCATGAATTTTAGAAAGATTTTTTTTATCTATAGAACTTAAATGATCGCATAATTGGCTTGTCCCATCAGGTAAACTAACGTCTAAATAAATGTGTGGTTTCTCGATAGAATTCATAAATTCTTCAAAATTTTTTTGAGAAGATAAAATATTTCTTGTTACCTTATTGATGGCAATTTGTTTTTCATGACAAATTTTACTTATTTCACTTCCAAGTTTTCCATTTGAGCCTTGAAGAATTATTTTCATTTTTTTAAATTCCTTTAGTACATTTTAATTTTAGGAAGTATCTGTGTTTCGTTAGGACTTATTTTTTTTTGCTCGCATAGAAATAGAACTTCATCATTAATTCCATAAACAAATAAATATTTAGAATCCCAGGAGCCATTTAAAGTCACAGCATTTCCATGAATAAAAAAATGATTTTGTTTTTCATCGCTCAATTTTAAAACTGGAAATTCTGGAAATAATTTTTCTGCAGGAATGATATGTCCTATCATATCCTCCCAAATTTTTTCTGTTGGAAGTGGAAATTCAAATTTTTCTAAATTTTCCATGGACCAGGGGCCTATTTTTTCGCGGGTTAATTCTAAGCAATATCCACAGGTGTGGCATGCATAAGCAATATCTCGGGCCAACGATCGGATGTATGTCCCCTTCGAGCACACGGCGCGAAATGTTGCGGCGTGTTTTTCGTCATCAATAGAAACAATTTCTAAGGAATGGATTTGAACTTCACGTTTTTTTTCTTGAATATCTATCGGAAGTTTGCCTACGGTGCGCATGTATTCGTAAAGTGGACGGCCATTGACTTTTAATGCGCTATAAGCTGGAGGAACCTGTTCTATCTTTCCGATAAATTGATCTTTTATTGCTAAAGTAACAGCACCGAGATCGTCCGGAACTTCTTTTTCTAAAACAGTTTCGCCGTAAGGATCTAAAGTTGTTGTTTCTTTACCAAATTGAATTGTAAATAAATACTGTTTTGTTTCTTGGTGCAAAAAGTCTGTTAGTCGGGTCGCTCCACCAATTAAAATAGGTAACAAACCATCAGCAAAAGGATCAAGAGTTCCTAAATGCCCTACTTTGAGCTCTAATCCATTGACTTTTAAGCACTTGCGAATGCCACTCACAACACTGTGGCTAGAAACAGATTTTGGTTTATGAAATAAGTAAACACCACACAGATTTTTTGACATATCACACACCAGTTTTGAATAAAGTTTTTAAACGATAAGTATAAAATTCGTAAAAATCAGTCAAATTTGATTTTTATGAAAAACCTTCCGATAGTCAATGGGAGGATTTTTTTTATGGTGTTTTTTACTGGAAAAGATGCTCGTGAATTTAAAAAGTTAAAAAATTCATTTCTTCGCTATCAAGAGGTTTATAAAAAATTAAACAAGGGTTCGTTGAAGGGGTCGGCAGATTTTGCTACATTTTATCTCTCCCAAACGTACGTCATGCGTTATTCTGATAATCGTAAATTTTTCACACATGCCGATAGGTGATTTGAAATGATTGAAGGCGCCCAAGAATATTTCCAAGTTCTCCAGAAAGAAAATTCTCTTGAAAATATAGAAAAAAAAACGGAAGAATATGAACCTCATTTTTTAAAATTCTATCGAACCAAAGGAATTCAATTTCATGTGGAAGGTGAAGAACAAATCAGGCTGTATGCAGTCAAATTTGTGAATCCTTTAGCCAAAGCAAAAATACTGCTGTCCACTGGTTATAATGAATCTCAGCTGAAATATGCGGAATTAATTAAAAATTATTACGATGCCGGGTATTCTGTGTATGGTTACGATCATCGTGGACAAGGATATTCTCAACGGCTGCCCTTTCAAAATGCCAAAGGGCACATGGATAATTTTGATTATTTATTACGAGATATGGCGCGTGTTTTTCATGTTGTTTTAAAAGATGATAATCAAAATTTACCAATTTTTTCTATTGCCCATTCTATGGGTG
>CANJMU010000158.1 GCA_947475135.1 Silvanigrellaceae bacterium | reverse complement strand
TTTTAAAAGGTGTTTTATTTGAAAAAAAAATTGAAGGGATTCTTTTGAATGTTGAAGGAGTTGGTTATGAAATTGAAGTTTCTCCAAGTACCTTATGCAAGCTTCCTGATATCGACTCGTCCGTTTCTTTTTATATTCATACTCATGTTCGTGAAGATAGCATTCGTTTATTTGGTTTTTTAAATGCTTACGATAAAAAAGTATTTTGTACGTTATTAAATGTATCGGGAATTGGTCCTAAGGTTGCGCTTTCTTTGTTAGGTGCTATTGATGGGCATGAATTAGTTGAAATCGTTTTACAAGAGCAGATGCGTTATCTGACCAATGTTCCTGGAGTGGGTCAAAAAACAGCGCAGCGTCTTATCTTAGAATTAAAAAGTAAATTTGAAAAATGGTCCGATCGTTCCCTTATGAATTCAAACAATTCGCAAAATAAAACATTTCAAAGCAAATTATTTTTAGAAGAATTAGAGAGTGCTTTTTCTCATTTGGGATATAAAGATAAACAATACTCTTTAATTTTAAAGCAGGTAGACAAACAATTAGAAAATGGTGAGGTTTTACATTTTGATGCTGTTTTAAAAGATTCCTTAAAGAAACTGACGCAGCATCACTTTAATTAATTTTTATGTGCCTGGCGCCAGAGACTAGGGCTTTGATAATTTTTTAAGGTCCATATTCCCTTATGTAATTTCTGAGCATGTTCTTGAGCTTTGTCATAGGGAGCGTAGTTTATTCCCTGATCTTTTCTTGATTTATAAACTTCAGCAAATCCATTTTCTACCATTTTTATATTCACTGTTTCGTTAGAATAATAAATTTCTGCTAAGTTACGGCCGTAAATATCTAAGCCATAGTTCTTGATTGTAACTTCCTTTCCTTTGATCATTTGATTGATAAATTCTTTACTTTCTTTTCCAAAAGGTTGCCCTTCTTTTTTTCGAAAAGTCACTTCAGGTGCATCAATGCCAATAAGGCGAACTTTAATGCTTATGTTATCTTTGGATTGAAGTCGGCAGGTATCTCCGTCGTGGCAATTAACAACAAGATATTTATTTGATTCTGTGCTTTTTTGTGCGAAAAAAGACGCGAAAGACAACAGGTGAAAACAAGTTAACAATAAAGTAACATATTTTATTTTGAAAAAATATTTCATAAATTCTCCTAGCTAGTGTCGTGTTTTCATTTTGCGATTACTTTTTGTTTTCATATCTACACAGTTTAAAAATCTTTCTAAAGAATGAATAGAATTATATCCTGCTAATTGTGCTACTCGACTGATTTCTAAACCCTGATTTAACCAACGAAGGATCGCATGATTCCTTAAACTTTCAGAATTGAACGGAATTCCTAAAATATCAATGCAGACTTCATAAATGACAAATTTAATTCCATGTCTGTGCAAATAATCTTTGCAAGTCCTGCGGCTGACATTTAAGTAGCCATAAAAAAGTTTAGAGTTGAGCTCTATGGATAATCCCATGCTTTTTCGAATTTTTTTTAAATTTTCAAGTGCAAGTGTTAACTCTTTAGAATAGGGAATCAATCTTTCGTTTGTTCCGCAAATACGAAGACACCCAGCAACATCTGTTTTTTTATCATTTAAATCTTCAAGCTCTGTCCAGATATCTCCCCAAGTTAAATTCGCAGCTTCTGTCGCTTTTAAACCGCATTCGCCAAGAATTAAAATAAGGGCATAATCACGAACCGATTTGGTATCCCCAAGCAACATTTTTTGTTGCAAAACTTTTGAAAGGGTCGAAAATTTTTCTGTGGAAACAGTAAGTAAACTTGTAAGAGGGTGCTTTGGTGATTTTGAATCTAAAAAAGGGCAATTTAAAATTACGGATTCCGCAATTAAGTAATGCAAAAAAGATCGTACACTCATCAATGCTCGTCGAATGCTCGCCTGAGAGCGCTTTCCATTTTCTTTTAAAAATAAAATCCATTTTTCTTGAGAGTTGATTGAAAATTCACTTGGAATGATTTGATGTTCTGTTAAATATTCGCAAAATAAAGTGAGGTCATTGCGATATGCGTTCATTGTATTTAAAGATTTTCCAGTTTTTTTTAATTGATTGATAAAACGAATGAGGAGCGCCGAGAGGATTTCAAAAGAAAATGGAATATTTTCATGATTTTTTATTGATTTTTGGGGAATTGAGCGTTGGCGCGAAGAAAGCGGCCTGTTCGAAGATGAAATTAAATTTTCTTCCATGAAAATCTCCTTAGAAAATTCTGAATTGGACTCACGGAAACAAGTAAACATTTTTATATCGTTTGTAAATAAGCAGTTACGTTTTTTCCTAAGGTGATAAGGGTGGTAAGGTTTTATTTTCATTGATTTTAAAAAAAAAAGATGATAATTGGTCTGAGTTCCTTTTGTGGGTAAAGATCGGTGAAAGGGCTGGCATGGTTTAGCCCTTACGAACTTGTTTTTTCCTGAATTCATCTTCCATTCACCCAATTAGGGTGTTTTTATTGGAGAAATGCCATGCATTTGACAAAAAGTCAGCGTTCTGAAGTCATTGAAAAATTTAGTACTCACAAAAAAGATACAGGTTCTTCTGAAGTGCAAATTGCGCTTTTGACTTCCCGTATTATCCACCTTACAGAACATTCTAAGGTGCATAAGAAAGACTTTTCCTCTCGTCGTGGTCTTCTTTCACTTGTCAGTCAACGTCGTCGTTTATTGGATTATTTAAAGGGAAAAAATGAGCCTGGATATGCTAAAATTATTCAAGAATTAAGTATCCGCCGCTAATTTTCAATTTCATGAATTTTTATAAAATTTGTTTGTATTCAGACCTGTCTGTTTCGTCCTTGAAAAAAATTCTTTTTCAAGGTGAAGCTTTGCTTGCCGTCCTTGATCTTGAAGGTCATGTTTTTGTTTTTCGAAACCTCTGCTCGCATAGCGAAAAACCGCTGGAAAATGGGCACTGGGATCCAGAAAAAAGAACAATTTTATGTCCATTCCATAAAGCTATTTTTGATGTTTCTCAAAAAGGTAAACCTCTCTGCGCTCCCGCTGTTTCTCCTATCGACACCTTTGAAACAAAAATAGAGATCGAGAATGGTGTGCAAGTTGTTTCTGTTTTTCTTGATTAGAAAAGAGATTTTTCTTTATGCTCCGTCAATCCTACCATCGTATCGTTTCCCTTGTGGGACGTCCCAATGTTGGAAAAAGTACTTTATTTAATAAAATTACTCGCACTAAAAAAAGCTTAGTTTTTGATGAACCTGGTGTGACACGGGATCGTATTTTTGCAAAAGCGACATATAACGAAATAAATTTTTTTGTTTGTGACACGGGTGGTTTTGAGCCCACATCCAAGG
>CANJMU010000157.1 GCA_947475135.1 Silvanigrellaceae bacterium | reverse complement strand
GGTAAATATCCAGTGCCTTCCATAGCACTCGTTTTCACTAAGACTGGTACGGACATTTGAGTGTACCCGCGTTGCGACAATAAATCTAAAGCCAACGAATGAATAGCCCGTTCTAATTGAGCGCCTTCACCAACTAAAAAATAACTTCGAGACCCTGCAATATCAACACCACGTTCAAAATCGATAATTCCTAATTTTCTTCCAATTTCTATATGGCTTTTTGGTGTAAAATGAAACTCGGGTAAATTTCCTACTTTATAAATTTCGACATTATCTGCATCGCTTTTTCCAATAGGGGTATCATCCGAGGGAATGCTTGGAACTAGACATAAAGTTGCATTGAATTGTTCTTCTATTTCACGCAAATTTTTATCCGAGACCTCGAGTAAAGTGCCTAATTGTCGCATTTTTGAAACAAGCACATCTCTTTCTTCTTTTGATTTTGCTTTTTTTACAGTGTCCGAACCCGCATTTAATTCAGTTCGCAACTCTTGATTTTTCTTGATAAAAGAAGTTCTTTGTTCATACAATTTTAAAAAATTTTCTGAATCAAAAGGAAACCCTTTTTGTTGGGCAGCAAGCGTTACCTTATCAAGATTTTCAATAATGAACCTAGAATCGAGCATAGAAAATTCCCTTTCCTGATGATTGAAATGAAATAACGAGTTCTGCAAGAGGCCTCAAAATGATTTTTGCATTGACCCGAATTCAAATTCGCTTACACTGCCATTGGACCACGCGTCCTTTACTTTTTACATAAAACAAAGGAGATCTCCATGACATTTTGTAAGTACCAAAATTTATTCATGAATATGACAGAAGAAATGCAAGTTGAAAATAACTCCGATTCCTCTCAAAACAGCGAAAACACATCTGCAAACGAAGGGGCTCTCTCACCTGTTTCCTTTGAACAATTGCAGGAGCGGATCACCCAGCTTGAAAACGAACTTGCTGACACTACAAAAAAATTCAACGAAACCCAAGATCGAATGCTTCGAATCGCAGCGGATGCAGATAATACGAGAAAGCGGCTTGAAAAAGAAAAAATAGATTCCCGAATTTATGCCATTACAGAATTTGCAAAAGATTTTTTACCCGTGATTGATACTTTTGATAAATCTTTAGCAACGATTGAACAACTCGATCTTAATTTAAACTCTGAAGACGGAAAAAAAATAGGATCTATTGTCGAAGGCGTTCAAATGATTTCCAAAGTTTTCTACGACACAATGAAAAAACACGGGGTCGAAAAACTTCCAGGAAAAGGCTCACTTTTCAATCCTCTTCACCACAATGCCGTCGCTAAAGTAACAGATAGCTCGCTTACACAAGAAACAATCCTTGATGAATTTATTGCAGGTTACAAAATTGGTGACCGCGTTTTAAGAACTGCCATGGTTCGTGTAGGTTCACCTGATTAAATCTCCAGCCACCACCCTGTATTTTGCTAATTTTGATTGAAATTTGAACAAAGTAAGGATACTAATCGTGCGTCTCTTTTTCCTTGCTCCGCGCACGGAACAGAAATCGTCGTTTTATTTTTTTGACGAATTTCTTAGAGGAGCTCTTAATTTTTTTTGATCCATAAGGAGAATGTATGCGCGAATATGAAACAATGATCATTGCAAGAAGTGATTTACCGGAAGCCGAATTATCAAAAATGGTTTCTCGCTGGGAAAGCATTATTGGCAATCAAGGCGGAGAAGTCATTAAAAAGGATGCCTGGGGAGTCCGTCGTTTAGCTTACGAAATTAATAAACAGTCCCGTGGGAATTATTTTTTATATGATGTCGCAACAACACAGGACAATATTATTGAACTCCAACGTATTTTAAAATTAGACGAAAATGTTTTGCGTTCACTTATTGTTAAGTTAGACGATTCTGTCAATGTAGAAACCCGCAAAATTGAAATTCAAAAAGCTGCTGAAGAAGCTGTCGAAAAAGCTCATGAAGCTGCACGCGAAAAAGCCGAATCTGAATCCGTGGGAGCCCGCAGAGGAAACCACGCTTCTGACGAATAATTCGCAAAAGAGAAATAAAAATGAGATTTGATTTTAGAAAAAATTCAATAAACCAAAAAAAAGGAACCGGTTCAGCAAACCCGAAATTTATTGACGGTAATTTGTTGATGACATTCTTTTTTATAACAATGAATTTTGCCTTCTTTTTTATTCCTCTTGCCTATTTAGCTATTTCTCAACACGCGGCACTATTTGGCAAAAAAAAAGCACTATTTTTGAATTTATTTTCCTCGTTATTATTGATCTTTATAGGATTTTTATGCTCTGAGGGGATTATTATTTTTTCCGGATTGGTCGGGTTGTTCGCCTTACCGTTCTTTTTTATTTCTATTCTTTTTCGAGAAAAAAAATTAGGAAAAAGTATTCCGTTTTTAGTGCTCATGGCGCCATTTGTTTTATTTATCACAATGGTTATGAATGCCCCTGTTTTAAATAAAGAAGAATTTAAAAATAAATTCTCTCAAATTGAAACAGAATTTATTCAAAAAATTGATAACAGCTCTAATGGAAATAATATTCAATTTTCACATACACCACCAGAAGAAATCAAAAGAAATACTCATGTTATTCTGAAATCTCTTCAAGAAAACTCAGAGGCTCAACTTTTTTCTTCTTTAAAACCTCAAGAACGCCTTCTTTGGTTGTTGGTAGGAAAAGGAGCTCCTCTTTTTTTTATTTTGTTTTTTACATGCTTAGCATGCTTTATTTTGCTTGATATTTCCTATGAGCAGTCAGACAAACTCAAAGCTGTTATTCTTTACGTAAAATCTAGACCAAAAATTTTTCAAGAAAATTTACTTTTTGCTGTTCAAAATCTTTATCAATCCATGGAAACAAAAAGTGATCTTCTTGTGGATAAATATGAGATTCAAGATTCTATTTTTACAAATCGTGTTAAAAATGCGTCTCAAAAAAATATAAAAAATCTATTTCAGGTTTTTTTAAAACCTTTTGTTGACACAAAATCTTTTCGATTAAGGGAACATTATTTTCAATTCAATCATGAACCCTTTTCTTGGAATTTAAAGTTTTTATCAGTACCGATATCTTTGCTTGCGTTCACGCTTTTATTTTTAGTCTATTTTGCCTTTCATTTTGGGTCCTTAGAACTTGAACCTTTATTAAAAACATTTTCATTAGAATCTTCCAATGGAATTGGTTGGATAATTGGTTTATTTTGCTCTTTTATTATCCTTGGTTTTCTTGTGATGCAAGGGTTTTTCGCATTGTTTTTTAGATTAAGAACATTATTTTTATTTTTAATTTTATTTATTTTATTTTCATTAAATACAATGGAAATTTCTTTTTTTGTTTTG
>CANJMU010000156.1 GCA_947475135.1 Silvanigrellaceae bacterium | reverse complement strand
TCGTCATTCAGATCGCTAACAAAGTAACCCTGGTTCGCTGTGCCGAGGGCGAGTCCCTGGATGCTAGGGGCTATTGTCTCCAGAGTCCAACCCGCATCGCCCTTCTTTTGATCGAGATTCCAGCGTGGGAAACGACAGCCCAAACCAAGGCAGAAACTACGCGGGCCTTCGTCTGCGGCCAAAGAGATTTGGCCTGTGCTCAGACAGAGATTCTGAGTACCGCGTGCTTGGCAGGCAAATGTCTTCATGGGAAAAGATGAAGACCTTTGGCCGCGTGGGCCCACGGAGAGGAGCGCTCCGAAAGCCAGCAGATGACGCAACATTAGCGTCCTCGCGTTAGGAGGCTAAAAGTTCTGAATACCTTGTAATTATTGGACCACGCTGCTGATAAGGTGGCAATGGAGGCAATTTTTCTGGTGGGACAGCTGAGCGAAAAGAATGAGAAAAGAGGAACCGACCAATGGAGAAATTTGAATCAAATGTTGTTCAAACCAATATCGATTCTGCTGTAAGCAAGTTGCTCCCAAAGCGTGAAACCGAGAACGCTTATTCTTCGTCTAGCATCTCGCAGCAGAACGAAAAACATAAACATATTAGTTGTTAATATATTTTATGTCACACACCTGCTGGCCTTAAGGAAGATATTTTTGGTTGACTTGGGTTCCAAGGGTAAGTAAAAGTGACGCTGCTGTATGCTTTTATCAGATTTTACTCATTGATTGCAGGGGATAATATGAACCTCAGTTTCGTTCGCAAAGTTTTGGTCTTCCCTATTATCGCAAAATCTCATCTCGGGATGTCTCAGGCCAGTGTTGCAATCTTCGTCGACGGTCCGGTCGTCGCCTTTTCTGACAAACTTGAAGACGCAAAACCCTCGGGGGAAGACCAATACCGTGTCTATTTGCAAACGCAAAATATGCGCTGGGCGAATATGAAGAATCAACCGAATTACAAGATGCGAACTGTCGAGCGGGGCGAAGATTTTGAGCATTTGGTTGCCGAAGCATACTATGATCCTGATTCTCCAAAATCTGCTGGTGGTCTAGAACGCTCGCTAGATTTTACCCTTGCGGGGAGATCCCCGAACGAGACATACATTGTTACTGCACAGCAAACATTCAGCGCCAAGACACCTGAACGACATGTGACGGCTCCGCAAGCGTACTCGGGAATCACAATATATTGTCTTAATACTCCAAGTGTTGATTTGTCGGGAGCCCAATCTCTCCAGAGTCCTTTCACCTGGAGGTCTGAATTTGCGTTTGGAAAGTGGTTTTCAGATCAAACAACTAGTTTAGCCGTCACTATCCTACCCGGCTCTTGTCCGAGCAATTCACTTCGAATGGTTCAGTACTTCCATGGAGTTCAGGATCTGATCCTAAAGCCTTTTAGTCTCGGAATTCTCACGATTCGATCGAATTAGCCATGCAAATTCTAAAAGTATAAGAGGACAGATTCACATGATAAAATTTTCTATTTTCTTGTCACTTTTGATATCTAACACGGGATTATCTCAGTCTATTTGGGAGCCATCGGTTCATTGTTCTACAAAGCAATTTGGTCTTTGGTATGGTTGTTCTAGCGAAAAAATAGAGTCTTTTAGTCCAGAACCAATTACAGAATCTGATCTCGAGGACCTAGCTGATTTGCCCATTGAAAACACCGTTGGTTATAATTTTAAGTGTGAATCGAGCCGACAATTTAACGTGACCTTTGTCATGGCTCAACACGACTATCCTATCTTATGGAACACGGCCGGCACATTTCATGCCACCTATTCCATGAATGAGCAAAAGAACCTTACCTATCAGCTCAACTTTAACCCTCCGTCTACCTCGATAGCGATAAGAGAGGGGTGCTCGCTGGTTGTTCTCAGTAATCTGTCTTCGCCAAACTTGAAAATCTTGACGTATATTGCAAAAAATCGAAAAAAGATGCTTCAAAATTTATCGATCATTTCCTCAGGACTTTCAAAAGAATCTGAGTTACCAGCTCGATGGTCTGCTCTGAAAAGTGCAGTTACGACACTCGAAGATTCGTCGACGGCAATTGATTTTGAACGAAGCGAATTAGAAAAAGAGCTAATTGATCTTAAATCAATATCTTCTAATGAACTGACTAAAGAAGAGCAAGAGAGAAAGGAAATCGTTCCATCGATGATAGAGAATTCAGTTTCGATTTCCCTAAATCTTCGATCAATTAAAAGTGATATCGAGGCTCTTCTGCCTCTGGCAGAGCAGTGTGATTTGGAAAACAATGATGCGTACTGTTTTAAGTCTGTCGAAACGACTATCGCAAGAATAAAGGAGCAAGAAGCTTCTGAGCATGAAAAAAGCAATAAGTTGGCCTCTTTTCTACAAATGGAATCGAAAAGACTGAAAGATTACTCCCAAAGAACATCAGAAAAATTATTGCGACTGAGTGCAGAAAGCTCTTTATAGTGGGGGGTACTTTCATATGATAAGAATACATAAGATTGGTGCTGTGCTACTAGCCTTCTCTTTTGAAGTGACGCCGCTGTATGGCGAAGATGCCGAAGATCTTCTTGCCAAGAGGGCCGATCTTCGGCAACAAAAGGAAAAAATATTAAGCATAGATAACGAGGTGACCCGTCTATCTTGGGAATGGGATCGCGCAATTGACGACTTTCAAATACAAACGAAGACACTATATACCACACTTTCGAACATTAAAAGTCTTTCCCTCTCTCAGGCTAGAGAGACTGAAAATATCTCAAGTTGGATAAAGGAAAAATATCCGCTTGTCATGAGCGCCAAAGATCAACCCACTTTTAGATCGCTAATGGAAGACTATCGACGTTTTCGGGTAAATCTAAATGGTTGTATCTCAGATCGCTACCCGCTTCTCTTTGTGACGGCAGCTAATAGTCTAAGGGCCATGAATGAACGAAAAGAAGATGCTGCTCGCATTTTGAGAAACTGGGCTTTACCCGACGAATTTAGAGAGCTAAAAAGCGTTATCAAAGCACGTGTAGATGTTATATCAAAGTCCGAAGAAGAAGGTCGAGCAGCGTTTCAAAGTTACTCAAATCTTCTGCGTTTGAATGATATTTGCAAGCAATTTTTGGTTTTTGATGATCTTATTCTTTTTGCAGAGTCTATTGCTGAGGCTAATAAAGCCGGTGCATTTGTTGATGCAATTGATATCAGTAGCTTCTTAGGCGCGCTAGATAACGAGAATAAAGAGAGAGGACTTCTGCAGCAGATTCGCAGACTAGCCACAGGACTCGAAGGAAAAACAATATCAAAGATTCGACATGGTGAACTAGTTGAATCTTTGCAGATTTCGTCTTTCTATAAGCTTCAAATCGATATCTTA
>CANJMU010000155.1 GCA_947475135.1 Silvanigrellaceae bacterium | reverse complement strand
TCACAGATCATCACGATGTTCCTTTATCGTTACCTTGTTCATTTGCTACATTAAATCCAAAGCAAAAAGACTGCTCTTTCCCTTTTCCTATGATCGCAGGAGTTGGCGTTGCTTTTTATTTAATGATCGGTATTCGATCTCGGCTTAGGGAACAAAATTTATTTTGGGATGTGAATTTAAAACAGTTTCTTGATTATGTCGCAATTGGCACAATTGCAGATATGGCGCCACTCACAGGTGTGAATCATATTTTTTGTAAAGTTGGTCTTGAAATTTTATCTGAAAATATGAAATCTAAAAAAAAAATTGGCTTGCGTTACCTTTTAGATCTTGCTGAATTTGATTTTAATAATTCCGTGAATTCCAGTGATATTGGTTTTAAAATTGGACCACGATTAAATGCTGCTGGGCGCTTAGGAAATGCACTTCATAGTGTAAAATTAATGATTACAAAAGACGAAACAGAAGCAAAAGAGCATGCAGAATTTTTACATGCAGAAAATTTAAATCGACAAAAACTACAAAAAGAGATGACGAAACAGGCTTTATTACAAGCCGAAGAACAAATAAAATTAAAGAAACAAAAAGGTGCACTGGTTTTATTTCAGGAAGATTGGCACCCAGGAGTTGTTGGTCTGGTTGCAAGTCGCGTGCTTGAAAAATATTATCGCCCTACATTGGTTTTTGGAATGGTTGATGGAAAATGGAAAGGGAGCGGGCGATCGACACATGCTTTCAATTTATTTCAAGCCCTTGATGTCGTCAGAGATAAATTTTTGAGTTTTGGCGGACATTATCACGCTGTTGGATGTTCATTAAAAAATGAAAATTTGAACTGGTTTATCGATTATTTAAATACAACCGCAAGTGCACAAATTTTAGAAAGTGACAAAATTCCGCCGCTGATTATAGACGGAGAACTTCTTGCAGAACAAATAGATTTTAACTTTATTTCAAATTTAGAAGAAATCGAACCCTTTGGAATTGAAAATCCTCGGCCAAAATGGTTGATCACTGACGTACAAATACGGCATATTAAACGAATCGGAAAAGACTTATCACAAGGACACGCAAAAGTTTTGCTTAAGCAAAAAAACAAAGAATTTTGGATCACCATTTTTTCTTTGGCAGATAGATTTGAATCTTTTGTAGAAAGTGGCGTTGATTTAGATATTATTGTTGAAGCAAAAAAAACTTCTTGGAAGAATACAAATCGAATCGAATTTTCTTTAGTAGATTTTGCTCCTGTTCTTGTTATTCCAAATCATTGTCAGGATAACTTATGCTTTCATCCAATACAGATTCACAATCAAAACAACCTTGGTATATAAAAAAAACTCTTATAGAAAATCACGAAACAACGAATTTTATGGATCGTATTTTTATATATTTTAAGACGTTAAAAAATGTTCTGCATAAAATTTTTCCCTATTTTTTATTGTTGTTTTTCATTGGAGTTAGTGGATTTCTTTTTCAATTTGTTTTTTTAGATTCTTTACTAAGTACTAAAAAATTATTTGTTTTCATCTCTATTTTTTTATTTTTTATATCTTCATTTTTAATTTATATTTACCATATTGGTAAAATTTGTACTTATTTTTCATTAAAAAATTCTTATGAAAATAAAATATTGATTGGAGTTCATTATTTAATGGGGAGCCTTCAAAAAGAAGAGCCCCGCAAAGGAATTCCTGCACCAGAACTCGCATTATCTCAATTTGTTTCCCAAGTGAAAGCTTACGCATTAGAAAAATCATTTTTAAAACACAAAATAGATGTCGGACAAGAAACGAATAAAGTAACAAATATCGATAATTCACAAATTTTAAAAAGACGTTGGAATGCCGTTGTCGATAGCATGCATGAATTTGAAATTTACTTGGCGAATGATCCCAAGGGTTGTATTGAAAAATTAATTTCAAAATCAAGAACACAAATGATGGATGTGTCGCAAATTTTTCGCGATGTTGCAGATACTTTTGATGCGGCATGGCGGCGGCAAGGAATTAATATCGAACAAGCTATTGTAACTCCATTAAAGGCAGACTCCCATGAAGTGTTACTTCGTCGTTTACTTGTCGGACCATGGAGAAGCTGCGTTTATTTTGCAAAACGAGGAAATGACGTTATTTTTAGTGCAAAATCTTTAAACGGAAAAATCGTTGCACGGTGGGAATGTTTAGGTGTGTCCTTTCCTGCAGAATTTTATGAAATGGTTAAAAATAATAAGCTCACAGTCAACGACCGGATTGAAAAAGGTTTAGAATTAATTCATCCAGACGCTACAGTCATAAGCCCAAATACTTTATTTGCATTAATTAGTTTTATTATATGGCTAGATTTAATTGCCCAAGTTGTTGTAGAACATACCGTGAAACAGGGATCAGAAGGCTTCATTATTGAATTAAAAATTTGAATAAATAAAGGTTATTTTATTATGGGTCGTCATAATACAATTGCCGGTCGCATGGCATCTGCGTCTGCGGCACGCGCAAGATTGTTTACAAAATTAGCACGAGAAATTATGGTCTCGGCAAAAAATGGGTCTGATGCGAGCACAAATTCGGCACTTCGCGCTGCTGTCACAAAAGCGAAAGATAACAGCATGCCAAAAGAAAATATTGAACGCGCCATTAAAAAAGGCTCTGGTGAATTCAGTACAACAAATTATGAAGAAATCACTTACGAAGGTTATGGACCTGGCGGCTGTGCTGTGATGATTGAAGTTTTAACAGATAATAAAAATAGAACTCATCCAGAAATTCGACGAATTTTTGAAAAAAATAAAGGGAACATTGCTGAAATGGGCGCGGTTTCTTGGGTGTTTCAAAAATTTGGTGTTTTTATTTTTGATAAAAGAAAAACATCCGAAGATGACATTATGAATGTTGCCTTAGAGGCCGGCGCAGAAGACGTTCAGACAGAAGATAATTTTATTTCCGTGTATTGTCCTGTTACCTTATTTGGGTTTTTACGCGATGCTTTTGTTGCTGCACATTTTGAATTTGAAAAAACAGGTCTTGAGCTCATTCCAAATAATTTTATCGAATTAAATGAAGAGCAAGAAAAAACCGTCGATGAACTTTTAGAAAAATTAGCGGATCATGATGATGTGCAAAATGTTTATCATAATGTAAAATAATAAAATCAAGAGTCATATCAATCCTAGAATAATAGACTTCTTATGTTACCTAAGGTTTTATTTAGAATTGGATAATTTCATGCAGCTCAAGCTCTTTTCTGTCTTTTTTTTCTTAGGAATTTTATTTTTTTCATGCACAGACACTCCTCATGTGTCGCAGGGAATTCAAATTGAATATCGAACTTCGTCCGTTGGAAAAAT
>CANJMU010000154.1 GCA_947475135.1 Silvanigrellaceae bacterium | reverse complement strand
ACTCAAATATATAAGCCTGTTTGTTGGCAACAATCTAAAAGCGCAGAAATATAACATTGAAACCGCGGCTTTTTGCCAATGAAAATAGCTTCACCTAAAAAGCCAAGAAACTTCTTTCTTACTTTTTAAGTGACTTTAACCTTTCTTCCTTTTCTTTTTTTCTATCTGTAAATCTTTTCCCACGATAAGTTTCAGCTTCGATTTGAATAACTTCACAGCGCTCGATTATTCTATCAATCAGTGCATTTACAGAAGCAGCATTTGGAAAAAGTTGTGACCATTCTCCAAAAGGTCTATTGGTTGTAATCATTGTTGATTTATTGCGAGAACGTTTCTGAATTAATTGGAATAAAATATCTGCATGTTTTGTATTATAGGAAAGATAACCAACTTCATCAATGGCAAGTATGTCAGGTTTAGCATATTTTTCAAGCTTTAATCGAATTGAACCCCTTAATTCTTCTGACAGTAAGTCATCTAGCATGTCAGCAGCTTCTACAAATACAGAGCTATAGCCAGAACACGCAGCTAAATGCACAATATTTTTTGCAATAGTTGTCTTTCCAACACCGCTAGAACCAATTAAAACGATATTTGTATGTTCTTTAATAAACTTTAAATTGCAAAGTTCAAGGATTGTTTCTTTATCAATTTTTTTAGGCCAATTCCAATCAAAATCTTGAAGAAGATCAAAGCCTCCATATTTTTTTAATCTTGTATTTTTAATTGCAGAGTTTAATTTCCTTTCATTCCTTTCGGATATTTCCCATTTCAGAAAGGTATTAGCTGCAATTAATAACTCTTTATTTGTATTAATTTCTCCAATGTTTGCAAGCATTCCATAATATCGATACAACTTCATATATTTTTCGAGATCGTTTAACATTTTTTTATTCCTGCTATTTTGTCGTAATGACTTGGTTCATGATGTTTAACCACTAAGTTCGAATATTTTTCTGAATTTATGTCAATATGTGGAATATTTTTTTGGTTACTTTGAGCCTCCAAACGGTTTAATGAAAAATGCAAGTTTTTTAGCCTTGGGCATTCTTGGATAACAACTTCTTGAATAGCTTCTGTTAGTAATTCTTTTCCATAAGTATTTAACATTTTTGAAAGGCTAGAAACAATACCACCTGTATTTTCCCCCCTATTTACAAGTATTTCTATAAAATATTCTGCATCAGGAACAAGTGTTGTTATTCGATGCAGGGCAGAGCCTTGTATTGCTCTCTTTTTGTATTTTAAAATATCTTTAATATGTTCTGGTTTTTCAATAACATCTTGTTTACCATAGCTCCGTAAATGTTCTGCGATTTTATTTATTCCATCATATATTTCTATTGTATTTTCACCAGCACATAAATCCAATTTTCTCATGACATATTTTGAAGGGACACTATAATCATTTAAATCATAACGGACATAAGGAGTTTTCCCTACCGAAACAATTTTTCTATCATAAGAATAAAATGGGTTTTTTGGCAATGGAATAAGTTTACTTCTTTCTTCCTCGAAAGCTTCTGATATTTTTATTCTATTATCTATTTGCCACTTCCTTTGTGGTGCTTCATTTAAACACCAATTTAAAGCTTCAATATTTAATTTTTCAATATTTTCAAACTCACGTCCAGAAAAAAAACTACTTCGGATATATTGGATACTTCTTTCTACCCTTCCTTTTTCATTTCCTTTTCTAATTCCAACGGCATGGGGTTCAAAACAATAATGTTTACTTAATGAGAGGAATTGTTCATTATAATTTATAAATGAAGAAACTCTATCTGTTACCCCTGAGCGTAAATTATCAAGTAAAATCCTCTTGGGAACTCCATTAAAAAATTCAAAAGATTCTACAAATCCTTGTAAAAACTCCCTCATACCTTGGGAATAAAAAAATCTTAAATAAATCATCCTTGAATGGGAAAGGGTTAGTACAAATGCTGAAAGCCTTCTTTCTGCTTTTCCAACTGTTACTTTACCAAAGTCAGCCCAATCTACCTGCCCTTCTTCCCCAGATAATGTCTTTAATTTTAAAAATGCTTCATGTTGTTTTCTTGGCCTCATAGTTGAAATTTTCATTCTTACAAGGCCACTACTTACCCCAGAATACCCCCTTTCTTTTAGCATTTGATAAATACGGCTTCCTGTAATTAAAGGGTATTTCGTTAATATTTCAAGAATAAAAGATTCATATTCATCTAATATGGAGCCTATTCTTTTACGGGTTTTTTTTTCATCATAAGTTTTATAATCAATTAAAACCCTTTTAACCGATGAATAATGCCTTTTTAAATGGGTAGCAATTGTACCCACCTTCCATTTTTCAACATTATAAAGACGCAATATTTCAGCCTCTTCTTTAGAAGAAATCATCATATTTTTCCTTTTTTCTGGCGAAATAATTTAAATTATCAAGGCCATCTTTGCCTGTGATAGCGCAATGGCAACGTTTTATCATATGAGAAAGAATTGCATTCTTGATTACAAAATGCGCAATATATTCTTTTTTTTCCTCCTCGCTCGGTCTGAAATCTGAAAATACAGTTTTTTTCCTTATGATTTTCATGATAAACTTCACTTAAATCTCCTATTAAAATATTTTCCACAACTTTCTTTGAAGTGACACAACTTGTCACATTTTCAATTATTGCAGGAATACTAGGAAAATTTGTAGTACGATCACCCACGAATTTTAAATCAGTTTGTTTTTTGTTGGTAAGCTTTAATCTAATTCTGCGCATTTTTTCATGCTTAGCTCTTTTCATTTTTCCATGGGAAGTCATGCGGTATTTTTTATTCGCTTTTTTATTTCTGTTACTTTTTGCAATGATTTTACATGCAGGACAATATATATTTCCAAAATCACAGCCCATACAAATAGACACTTCTATTTTGCAAAGTAGGCAAAAATACCTCCTATGCGGGGGAAGTTTGGCATCAACTTGATTATCTTTATTGTTTGTCGAAGAATTACTCATGTTGTAGTTCAAAAGCTTCATGCACAAGTCCCGTCTCTAAACTGAAACTTGTATGTGAGGCTTTCTTTATTTATCCTTATCAATTAAAGAAAACTCTTCGATTCTTCAAACGATATTATTTAGTTTTGTGAAATTGTTATTTTGACTATGAATGCGCAGCTTTTGCATTATTGTACGGTTTTAAATTGTTACTGACACTTCTGGAATATAGAAAAGTTAAAAACTCAAATTATTGAGAACAAATTAACAGAAAAAGATAGATTTAAATACTATTTTGCAAGTATGATAGTTACGTATTTATTGTATTTCATAGTAATTGATTATGATTATAAAAATGCTTATCGATATATTGATTCAATTTCTTCTT
>CANJMU010000153.1 GCA_947475135.1 Silvanigrellaceae bacterium | reverse complement strand
CATTCGTACAGCGCGCGCCAAAGGATTAAATGAAAAGCTTGTTATTGGAAAACATGCACTTCGCAATGCATTATTACCAATGATGGTTGGGTTTGGAACGGTGCTTGTGACATTTTTAGCGGGGTCGATTATTATTGAACCCATTTTTGGAATTCCTGGAATTGGGCAATTGAGTCTTCAGGCCTTAGCAGCAAGGGATTTTAATGTCATTATGGCAATTGTTGTTCTAGAGTCCGTTGCCATTTTATTTGGTCAATTGCTGAGTGATGTGGTTTATCTTTTGGTTGATCCTCGCATCGAGTACCATTAATGAAAAATATCAAGCAAGATTTTTATTGGATATGGAAACAAAAACGTGGAAAAATCGGAATCCTTGTTTTTGGTTTTTATTGTTTTATTTCTTTATGTGCCCCAATATTAACAAATCAAAATCCTATTTTCATCATGACCGAAAAAAATGAAATGAAAGTTCCCATTTTTTGGGAATACAAATCGGAAACATTAGGATTAGAGCCCGATCTTTTTGTGATTGATTATAAAAAATATTGCACAGAACATTTTTTTAAAAAATGTTTTTGGACGATTAATCCGTGGGATCCTTTGGAACAAACGGAAGATGTATTGAGTGCGCCTTCTCGAAATCATTTTTTTGGCACGGACAATTTGGGAAGAGATATTCTTGCAAGGCTCATTTATGGTGTTCGCATTGCTTTGGAATTTGGGATTTGTTTATGGATTTTAAGTTATTCTTTTGGTGTTGCCATTGGCATTTCTCAGGGGTATTTTTTAGGTGTGTTTGATTTTGTGGTAGAGCGTATCAAAGAACTTGCGGCTTTAATTCCTATTTTAACAATGATTATTTTAGTCACAGCCATCACAAAAAATCAGTCTTTTTATTTAATTTTATTTTTAATTCTTATTTTTCAGTGGATGGGTATGGCATCCCAGATGCGTGCCTTAAGTTTAACGATTTCAAAACAGGAGTACTGTGATTCCTGTCGCGTGTTGGGTGGCAGTCATCTGCGAATTCTTTTCAAACATATTTTGCCAAACAGCATGACGCCAATTGTAACCTTAAGCCCTTTTGCCTTAGAAGCTGGGATATCGTTGCTTGCAAGTCTCGATTATTTGGGCTTCGGTTTGCCGCCCCCAACACCAAGCCTTGGAGAACTGCTTTCCCAAGGGAAAGAGCACCTTCAGACAGCTCCCTGGGTTTTAATTTCTCCGGTTTTGACAATTTTGTTTTTATTGGTTTCTATCAATTTTATTGCCCAGTGTTTAAGGGATTTGCTGGATCCTAAAAAAAAATTGTAGATAAGGATTCTGAACATGAAAATTGCTTGCTTACAGATCAATCCCAAGGAAGATATTTTTAAAAATAAAGAATTTGTTTTTCAAAAAATAAAAAATGTGTGTGACACTCATCATCCCGATGTTGTTGTGCTTCCTGAGATGTTTCTTTTTATGGGAAATTCAAACCAATTAATTCAATATGGACAAGAAATTCAGGAAGGTATTTTTTTAGAGTGCGCCAAATGGAGTCGTCAATTTCAGATTTATTTGGTGGCAGGTTCGTTGCCTGAAAAAATTTCGGAAACGGATAAAAAAGTTAAAAATACGTGTGTGACTTACTCTCCCAAGGGGGAAATGCTTTCCATTTACAGAAAGGTTCACCTTTTTAATTTATTTTTGTCCAACGGAGAAAAAAAATATTGTGAAAGTGACACCATGATTTCTGGTGATATTCCAAAACCATTTCAGATAAAAATTGGTGAAAAAATTTGGAATGCTTTAACAATTATTTGTTACGATTTGCGTTTTCCGGAAATCATTCGAAATTTAAAAACAGAAATAGATGTTCTGTTTGTGGTGGCAGCGTTTACTTATCAAACAGGAAAAGATCACTGGGAAGTTTTGTTGCGGGCGCGAGCTATTGAAAATCAATGTTACGTTGTTGCTTGCAACCAAACGGGTTACTTTTCTGGTGGAGAAAAAAGAAATTACGGGCATTCTATGATCATTGATCCTTGGGGAAAGGTGATTGTGACTACAGATGAGGAAGTTGGTGTTTTGTTCAATAATTTGGACCTTCATCAAATTAAAGAAACACGAGATATGTTGCCTGCGTTAAAGGACAGGCGGGATTGAGGTTTTGTTTTTACTGCACCCTCGTTTTTCCATACCATAAATTTCGAGAATTTTTTCGTGTCATTGCGCTTTCTAATATTTTTTGAAAAAAAGATTCATAAGAAAATCCGGCGGCAAAAGCCATTTTAGGTAACACACTATAATAATAAGAAAGTCCTGGTAACGTATTGCATTCTAAAAAATAACAATTTCCTTCCTCGTCGCATTTCCAATCCATACGATTGACGTCATGTAAATTTAAAAAAGAAAATAATTTTTGTGTTCCATTTTGAATTATTTGTTCTAAAGAATAAGGTAACACAGGAAAGGTGACTTTTTCTTCCATGATATCTTTTCCTTTATTGGCAAGGCCATAAATTCCGCTTTTCACTTCAATTTGTGCAATGGGTAAAAAAATGGAATCACAAATGAAACTACTTGTGTATTCGGGACCATTTAATAATTTTTCAAGAAGGACACCATGAGGAAACTTCTTCAATAATTCTTCGCACACATTTTTTGTTTTTGTTTTTGAATTTGAAATAGAGTTCACTTCGTCCACACCCATTCCCGATCCCTCGCCGTTAGGTTTAATGAAATGAAAATTGTTTAAAAAATCGTCGTCGATATTATCTACGTCACGACTATGCAAAATAATATGAAATGGCGCTGTTGGTATATTTAAATGCTGACACAAAAGTTTTGTTTGAAATTTATTCATACAAATGGAGTGTGCGTAAGGCGTTGGCCCAATCAATGGAAGACCACTTAATTCACATAAAGAAGGAATCCACGCTTCGCGAGATAATGATCCAAATCCTTCGACAAGAGAATGAATCACGTTGCATTTTTTATAATTTTTTTCCCAGTGATTTAAAAAATGATTATTCAATGGAAAATCTATGACATGATGTCCTAACTGTTTCCATGTTTCTCGAATTTTCAAAATTGTTTCTTCCGTTTCCCATTCTGCATTTGATTCAGAAGGAAAAATCATGGAAGTTGAGTTTTTAAGTTTTTCAGGTGTGTCATAGACAAGTCCAATTGTATAAAAATGATTGTGCTCAAAAATTTTTGTCATAAAAAAAAATCCTAAAAATATTTTCATGTCATGAAGTGTTGTGAGTTTGACTCTCCGTAAAAGATAGTCTCAAAAAACATAAAAAATACAATAATAATAATTTAATAAAAAAATATTTTTGGAATACTACCAATTTTTTTTTTTTT
>CANJMU010000152.1 GCA_947475135.1 Silvanigrellaceae bacterium | reverse complement strand
TTTTTAATCAATCCAAAAGCACATTCAACAAAGCCTTTATTGTCAGATTTTTTAAGAACAATCCCTGGTGACGATAAAGATAAAATTTTAATTTTCATTCCTTCTTTCCAAAAAGTAGAATCGAAAATTGTGACCTTAGGCTGAAGAATTTCTTTTTGTTTTTCCTTTTGACTTTGTGTGGAAGAATTTTTTTTCAGAATTTCATTGGATTCTCTTTGGAACGAAGAATCCAATGAGTTCAATTCATGACGAAAATTTTGAAGCGCTTCTTGAGCTTCATGCAGCAAGAATTGTTTTGTTGGAAACTTCTTTAAAACTGGCCTGATACTTTGTTGTCCCCGCGACTCGCTCTCTTCAGGCAGGATAATGTCTCTATCATCTATTTTTGTTTGCGGAACCTCATCTAAAAGGTTTTTTGAAGACTCTTTCGGTAAATTTTTGTCTTGATATTTTAACTCTAAAGTATCGGTTATGGTTTTCAATTTTTCTTTTTGAAATTTTTCGAATTGCCGTTCTTTGACTTCTAATTTATTTTCAAAAGAGTTCAATCTTTTTTCCAAGCGCCTACGATAAGTCTCCATCAATTGATCGCGCTCTGAAATAAATTGTGACTTTTCCTTTTGCAGCTTAAAAATTTCATCCTTTAATACTTGAATTTGTGATTGTTGAGTCTGATTTAACTCTTCCGTATTTTTCCGTTTATCTTGTAAATCTTGCAAGAGTTGCTCAAAACGATTGGATTCTTTTCCTAATAAAAATTGAGCACGATCTAATAAATTGACAGGCAAACAGAGGCGTTGCGCGAGCTCAAGTGCATAACTTTGGCCTGGAATTTCATTCAATAATTTATAGGTAGGAACAAGGTTTTTTTTCTCGAATTCCATACTTGCATTTAAAAATCGAAAATCTTCGGAACTTAAAGTTTTCAGATTGGAAAAATGAGTTGTCATCAGTACCGTGCAATTCAAATCTGCAAAATATTCTAATGTGGCACGTGCTAACGCAACACCTTGCAACGGATCGGTCCCGACAAAACCCTCATCCAATAAAATCAAAGAACCCGCATTAGCAAAACTCAATATTTTTTGAATCTGGTTTAAATGCCCGGAAAATGTGGAAAGTTCTTCTTCTCGATTTTGTCTATCACCTAACTCGACAAAAATATCTTGAAAATTTTGCAATTTGGCATCTTGTGCAGTGATGTAAAAACCGGACTGGGCTAACAAATAAAAAATACCAACGGTTTTTAAAACAATGGTTTTTCCGCCGGCATTGGGGCCCGATAATATCCAAGTTAAAGGATTTTCATGAGAAGTTGTCCTACCTAAATAAAGATCATTCGCAACAACTTTTTTATTTTCAAATAAAAACAAAGGATGCTTTGCATTTTTAAAATCGAAACGAAAATTTTCACTTTCTTTCACAAAAACAGGTTTTGTCGATTCAAAACATGCCGCAAACTGAGTGCGCACAGATGTTAAATCACACAAGGTTAAGTTTTCACAATTTGTAAAAATAGACTCATAAAACTCACTGCATTCATTAGAAAGTTGGACTAAAATACGATGATTTTCAATTTCAATATCCGATAAAATTTTATCCAGTTCCAGATGATGCTTGGCTAAAAACTCGGGCTCTATAAAAACAGTGGAACCGGTTTGACTAACAGAACGCACAACACCAGAAACTTCATTTTTATATTCAATTTTTATAGGTAAAAGATAACGCCCCTCGCGAAAAATCCACATCTTTTCTTGAAGACAATTTTTTAAAGATGATTTTTCTAAGCTTTGATCTAAAACTTCGGAAATTTTCCGTTTTGTATTTTGAAGACGTTTCGTTAATTCGTAAAGTAACAAAGAAGCGGTTGCTAAAATATGACCTTCCGCATTGACACTTTTTTCTAATAATTCCAATAAATTTTTTGGAATTTGAAATTTCGAAAATAAATCAAAATGCATGGGGTGTTTTTCAGAAAAAAATTTATCTTCCAAAATTTTATTTTTGTAGTAATTCGAGTTTTTCAGCGATAAGTAAACAGAAAATAAATTTTTGGCGCTCAATATTCCCTGGCGCTTCAAAAGAAGTAAAAAATCACTGCTCTCAAAATTCTCGAAAAAATAAAAAGAGGAGAAGGCGTTTAATTTTAAGCCCTCCTCGGTCATTTGAAACCAAAATTCTTTTGAAAGTTTCATATTCCAAGGAGACAATTTTAATAGAAAATCCTTTGTTTGCTTCAGAGCAGACATGCCAGATAAATGCTTTAATAAAAGAGGCCACTCTAACCTTTGAAGTGCATCTTGATGTAGAGCATCCAGATTGTTTATGTTAATTTGATCTTTTGTCTCTTCGGGCATGTCAAGAAATCTCCTAGGAACACCTGTGATAAATTCAAAAAGAAACTACGATAAAATTATCAAAGAGGAAAGAAAATGTCTCGCGGCAAACATTTTTTAAATCGTGAATCTCAACAAGATTCCCTTGAAAAATTTGAAAAAATACGAAAAGAAAAACGCTCGGAAAAAGGTCGAACCTTTGACGATTGGATTTTAAATACAGAAAACAAAAAAACAAAAAAAATTTTCGAAAAAAAATTAGAAGAACTTTTACTACAGGGGTGCCGTTTTGGTCGTGTGATCGAAGTGCAGAAAAAAAATATTTTTATTGCCGAAGAATCTAAAAAAGGCGAACCACTGACAGAAAAACTGTGGCTTTGTACCATTGCAAAAAGGCATTTTCAGCGCGCCCATTTGGAAAGAAATTTTGTCGTGGTGGGCGATCGCATTTTATTCACACCAGATAGAAAATTAGAATTTGACGAAAACCTGGACCCATTAAATACCGATCTTCCCCATGGAGTCATTGAACATTCCTTACCTCGAAAAAATAAATTATCCAGAAAAGATCCCTTGCGAAAAGAGTGGGAACACATTCTACTTGTCAATATTGATTTGATTGCCATTGTTGCCAGTGTCCTGAACCCACAGGTCCGTTGGGGGCTGATTGATCGATTTTTAGTTCAGGCTGAGCTTGAAAACATTCCTGCTATTATTATTTTAAATAAATCCGATTTATTAGAGAAAGAAAAAAAAGAGGACACTGTTTTTTATCAACAATATCAAAAAAGAGTCTCTATTTATGAAAATATTGGTTACAAAATTTTTGAAATTTCAGCACTTCACCCCAAAAAAAATAAAGAAAAAATACAAGAATTACGTAAATTTCTGAAAGGAAAACTTATTGGTTTCGCAGGACATTCTGGCGTTGGAAAAAGCAGTCTTGTGAATCTCATGAAGCCTGAGTTTGAACAAATCGTCGATGATAATCCTGAAATTTTTTACAAAGGACGCCACACAACAACCTACAA
>CANJMU010000151.1 GCA_947475135.1 Silvanigrellaceae bacterium | reverse complement strand
CATTAAATTCATGCGCAGACAGCACATTCCCAGAGACCAGTGAAGTTAAAATCATGCGGTACTTTCCTGGGAACATCCATAATTTTTTTTGAATGTTGTTAGAAAGCAACAAATCACTATCTAAATTAAGTTGATTGTTTTGAAATTGTTTGATGACATTTTGAAACAATTTATTTTTTAAGGAAGGGGTTTGAACAATAATTTTATTGCATGAGACATTCTTTGTCATATTGATTAAAAATTTTTCTAATGTTGAAATTTTAATAGCATCATTCCAAAAATACTGTCCTTGAAATGTTGATAATAAAAAATTTTCTTTGTTTCCTAAGTCAATCCCGATAGTGCCTGAATTTGATTTTTCACACACTTTTTCCCAGGGGTAATTCATTTGTTGAATATAGGATAATCCATTAATAATTGGTCTGTCATATTTAACATTATCGGAAATAGATTCTAGACTTTGTTTACTTAATGCGGGAAGATTTTTATTTTCAAGAACAATGGAAATTGGTGATTCGATCTGTTGAATTTCTGCACGCACAACAGCTTTGGTTTGCATACTTTGAATGTGAATTTGAATTCCAACTAGGGATTTTCTATTTTTATCTAAATCGAATTGATCCTTTAATTCTGTCAAGGTATTTTGGATCATAATTCGTGTCAATTTTGGCCAAAAATAAAATAATGTGTCGTTGTAAAATAAATAAGTCGGGTCATATTGAGCAATGCTGGCCGGAATTTCGTTGGTGTCTTCCGTAAAGAATTTTCGAACCACATGAATCAGAAAAGGTAATTTTTCGTTTTCACTTAAATGATTATTGGAAAGACCCCAATTTAATTTTTGGCAAAAATTGCGAATATTAATAATGCGTCGAAGTCCCAAGTAGGATGATTCAGGAATGCTTTTTAATATTGAATGTTCTAAGTCTTGTGTGGTTTCTAAGCATGTATTAATTTCGTTTGCCAAGAAGTCGGTTTCTTCTGAAATACTTTTTAAATCTTTAAATAAGGTCACATCAATAAGTTTATCAAATTTAAAATTTGTTTGAAGGAAATAATCCTGTTCATCAATCCTATGAAATTCAAGTTCCCCAGCTCCTGCAAAGGGAAGTAAACAGGAATGTAAAAAACCATCGGGGTCGTAACGGCAATTTAAATCTTTTTTCAAATAAAATTTTGCGGCAAAAGGAACATAGATTTTTTCGTCGTTTGCAGAATCTGTCGTGTAAAAAAACAATCCTGTTTTTGGAGTTAAAAAAGCAATGGCACCAGAGTCTTTTGCTGTGTCTCCCATCAGATAATTCAGAGTGGCAGAATTGTCTTTTGTAATATGAAAATCCAATCCATTTTGGATCCAAGTATTTTGGCTTTCGATAGGAGAATTGTTTTTACTTTGAATACTTAATTTTTGCTGAATAGAGTAAATGTTTGTATTCTGTTTACTTAATGTTCCCTGAAAAGTATACAAAACAGGTTCTTCAGAAATGCGTGAAGCAATCTGAAAATTATATTCTGTTGGAAATAGGTTTTTTCTATCGTTAATTCCAACGGATAAGTAACCAACAACGTGATTTCCAACTTTAGCCGAGTACCAGGACTGATATTGAAAACGGGAAGATGTTGGTTGAAATTTCAACCTTCCATTTTCTTCACCAATGGCTTTGGCTTCGTTGACGGAAGGAATTTTATTGAATGTTTTCTCTACGATGATTTTGTTGCTATCATAAATCAAAAAAAAAGTTGCAGATAAAAATAAAATTGTTGAAGCTAGAATTCCGACTTTGATCATTTTGTTTGTTTCCTTATGGATACACTCACGCATGCATTGACTTTTTTTGTTATACTCGAATTCATTTTTTTTGGATAGACTTGAGCCCAAGGAGTTTTTCAATGTCGCATATTCCACATGATATTTTATCTTTGCAAAAATCTCACGTCTTTATTGCAGGAGATCTTCTTTTAGATTCGTATATTACAGGAAAAGTGATTCGCATCTCCCCAGAAGCGCCAGTTCCTGTCATTCATCAATTACACACGAAACATATTCCTGGCGGGGCAGGAAACACAGCAGCAAATATCGTCAAGTTTGGCGCAAAAGCCACATTGTGTGGTCGTATAGGAAATGACCTGGAAGCGGAAATATTAAAAAAAATATTAAAAGATATTGGAATCTCTAGTGATCATTTTATTGTGTCTTCTGATGTTCCTACCATTCAAAAAACAAGAGTGATGACAACTAATCAACTTTCGACAAATACACAGCAAGTTGTTCGCATTGATCGTGAAATTATTCAACCATTAACAGAGGAAGAAGAAGCTCTTGTCTGTGAATATTTTCTTCAATTTTGTCATTTAGATGGGCCTCGCTCACTCATTTTATCGGATTATTCCAAAGGTTTTTTTTCGAAAAGTTTGATTGAAAAATTAATTCAAATGGCAAAACATTCGGAAATTCATATTATTTGCGATCCAAAAAGCTTTGATGTTGCGCGCTATCGAGGTGTTTCTGTCATTAAACCCAATCTTTCCGAGGGGAGAGCTTTGTATCACGCGCAATATCCTTCTTCGTCTGTCTTCTCTAATTTTGAAGAAGAAGTTTATCGTGTGGCTAGCTGTTACCTTGAGCAAAGTTGTGCTCAAAATGTTGTGATGAGTCTCTCGGAACAGGGTGTTTTTTCCATGGGAAATTTGCTAGAAAAACCGGTTCATTTTCAAACTCAAGCCCTTGAGGTTGCAGATGTGTCTGGTGCAGGGGATACACTCATTGCGTTTCTTGCTATGGGATTGGCTGTGAACTTACCATTTTCGGAAAATCTTCGATTTGCTAATTTAGCTGCTGGAATTGTCTGTTCAAAAACAGGAACAGCAACGGTCAGTCTTTCTGAATTTATGGAAAGATTTTCTCATTTTACTTCCGAGACACAAAGTAACAAGATTGTTTCCTTAGCGGATTTAGAAAAAATTACAAAAAGTTTGCGTGCACAAAATCGAACCTTTGTTTTTACCAATGGTTGTTTCGATTTGTTGCATGTGGGGCATGTGGATTATTTGCAAAAAGCGTCTCAATTAGGGGATGTTCTTGTTGTTGCTATCAATTCCGATTCTAGTGTTCGAAAATTAAAAGGAGATTCGCGGCCTATTCAAAATGAAAGCGACAGGGCGCAAATTTTAGCAGCACTTTCTTGTGTATCTTTTGTTGTTGTGTTCCATGAAGAAACCCCACTTCATTTGGTCGAAAAATTAAAGCCTCATGTTTTGGTGAAGGGGGCCGATTACAACGTGGAAACAACTGTTGGCGCAAAAGAAGTTCTTTCCTGGGGTGGATCTGTGGAACATGTTCAGCTTGTGGAAGGAAAATCAACCAGTCGCCTGATTCAAAGGATTTTGGATGATGCCGTCCAT
>CANJMU010000150.1 GCA_947475135.1 Silvanigrellaceae bacterium | reverse complement strand
TCTGTGCGTACAATAAAAAATAAAAGCAAAGCAAAAATCAAAGATAAAAACTTGAGCCAAAAATTTCGGACGATCAAATGAAACAAAAAATAAAGAAAAGATTTATGCAAAGAATTTTTTTCAGATTTCATTTGGGGTCTTCTTCGTTGGATTTATTTTCTGATGTTTTTTTATCGTTTTTCTCTTGGTGTTCCATCTCTTTTTTATTTTTTTGCTCTTCCATAGGAGGGTTAAGAGAAACGCCGCCAATGGAAATATCTCGAGGGGCCGTAGATTTTGGAATTGGTGGATCAAATCTTTCTTCCGGCGCTAAGTTTGGTAGATGCATATTTTCGTGGTTAGATTTTTTTTCATCCATGGAAAGATCTTCACTGTTATCATGAAAAGAAATATAAGAATTGTCAGAAAGCAGGACGTCATCTTGATTTTGTATTTCTTTCAATTTATTTTCTGAATTATTTTCAAACAATGTTTTTGTAAAGACAAAACCCTGTGAAGAAGATTTAAGATCACTCAAATGAAATCTTTTTGGGAATTTAACAAGGATCGATTTATTTCCCAGGAGTGCCATTTTATTTTCGGATGCAATCTCACTGACAGTTGCAACTTTTGCAGAAAAAGAATCGGAAGTTCCGTTTGGGGATCTTCTTTCAGGATAATCTTTTCTTCTTTCAAAATCCGAAGTATTATTTTTCCCAAAAAATTTTGATTTTATAATTAAAAAATATTGATTCCACGTGTAAAATATTTTGTCTTCTAAAAATTTAATTAAAGTACTTTTGTTGCCATTTGGCATTAAAAGAACATAAAGCATTCTTTTTGCAGATTCCGGAGAGGCTTGTTTTTGAATATTTCCTTCCCAAGCAATGGAAATATGGCCGGTTTCTTCACTAATGACAACAACAACGGAATCAGTTTCTTCGGAAATTCCGACCGCAGCGCTGTGTCTTGTTCCTAACTTTTTTGAAAATCGTGGATTTTTAGAAAGTGGGAGTTGAGCGGATGCGCAGGTAATTCTATTTTTTTGAATGATAACAGCGCCGTCATGGAGTGGGGAAAAAGATTGAAAAATACTATTGAGAAGTTGTTCTGAGACAAAGGCATCTAATTTAACGCTGTGATCGTAAAGTTTATCGAGCCCAATGGACCGTTCAAAAACAATCAGCCCACCAATTCTTTCGTGACTTAAAGATTTTGCGGCATTGATGACCTCTTCAATAATGGATGTGCCGGCGTTGTAGTCCATTCCTGAAAAAAAAGGGCCTTTTCCAAAGCGCGTCAAAAGTCTTCGAATATCATCTTGAAATAAAACAATGACGACAAGAATAAAGGAAGAATAAAATTTACTAATAATCCAATGCAAAGTATCAAATTGTAAAAGATTCGAAAAAACATAGGTGATAAAAATAAGAAGTAAACCAACAAGAACGTGGACTGCTCTGGTCCCTTTTAACATGGCAATAATTTGATAAAAAATTGTCGTGACCAACAAAATATCAATGATGGATCGAAAGGAAAATATGGTTTTGAGTGTTTCTAATTGTATCATATCATCATCGGTTCTGAAGTTGCGCAAAGTGAGAGCGAGTTAATCGGAGACATGTATGCCTTGGGGTATTTTAAAATTGAAAGTATCTGCTGTCATTTGTGATTTTGCATCCGTGTCAAATATAAATCGAGATTGATTTCCGCTAGAGTGTTCGATCGTCAGCTGTGTGATAATTTTTTTTGACTTATCATAAACGGCATAGAGAACTTTTTGCTCAGAGTTTTCTTTTGGTATCAATTGAATATAAATCGAATTTTTAGCATATTTGGGAATGGTATTCAAAATTTGTGAAGTTGAATTTTCTTTTGGATTGATTTGTTGAGTCGTTGTTAACTTATTTTCCCATTCGCTTACGGTATAGTATTTCGTCAATTTTGTGAGATCGGCAAGAATTGATATGTATCCAAGTTCAGGCAGATTCGAATTAAAGTGCTGAGCTAAATTCATTTCCTCGATATATTTCCAAAAATCTTTTCCATTAAAAACATAAAGCTCTTTTCGTGGTTTCGTAATTTCAAATCGAAATTTATTTGGTTTTTCAAGCAAAAGAGTTCCATAGGAGTAATTTATTTTTTTACGCAAGGCGCTATAAAATTCTTGTGTTACTTTAAGCTTGTATTGATTTATTTTTTTGGATTGGGAAACCATAGAATTAAATTCATTTTGAAATTTTGTGTTCGATAAAGAAAAACAAGAAAAATGAAGAAAACAAGTCAATAGAATTCCAGCAGCAGATTTCAAAAATTTTTTTTTCATAGAGTGTGATTCCTAAATTGTAAAATTTTCACCTAAATAAATTTCTTTCACTTTTTTATTTTGAATAATTTCATTTTGGTTGCCGCTGGCAATAATTTTTCCGTCATAAAGCACATAAGATCTATCACTTAAAGTTAAGGTTTCGCGAACATTATGGTCGGTAATTAAAACACCTACATTTTGATCTCGAACCATTTTTCGAATAAGATCTTGAATTTCGATGACTGTAACGGGGTCAATTCCTGCAAAAGGTTCATCTAATAATAAAAATTTAGGTGAAAGAATCAGAGTTCTTGCAATTTCAACGCGTCGCCGCTCTCCGCCAGAGAGACTGACACCGTAACTTTTTCGAATGGCATCAAGGCCAAAGTCTTCCAGTAATTTTTCTAAAAGTGGTTTTTGTTGGTTTTTTTCAGTGTGACAAATTTCCATAATAGCAAGGAGGTTATCCTCGACGGTCATCTTTCGAAAAATGCTCGAATTTTGAGGCAAGTAACCCATGCCTAGTCTGGCTCTTTTGTGAATAGGAAGATCTGTGATTTCCGTATCATTTAAAAAAATATGACCTTCCGTGACGTCAGTAATCCCAACAATCATATAGAAACTTGTTGTTTTTCCCGCTCCATTGGGTCCCAAAAGTGTGACGATTTCTCCGGAATTTACTTCTATTGTGACATTTTCAACAACAGATTTTTGACCGTACTTTTTTTTTAAATTCAATGCTTTTAGTTGATTCATTTCGATTCCTGACAAAACATGGATTTTAAGATTCTAATAAATTCTTTTGCGCAGGGAAGCAATTCCTGACCTTCGACGGTGCAAATTAATATTTTTCTTTCCATTTTTAAATTTTGGACTTTTAAAATTTTAACTTTTTGTTCTCCGTTTAAAGAGTGGCGACTGACGACACTTAGGCCAATATTTTTTTCGACCATTTTGATCATACTTTGTGTGGATTGCAAAGTCATAACGGCACGTGTTTTTAATCCTGATTTTCGAAATTCTAAATCGATAATATCATAAATCACACTTCCTGTTTCAAATAAAATCATGGGTTGTTTATTTAAGTGAATAGGAAGTAACATTTTATTTTGTTTTTCTAGTTCG
>CANJMU010000149.1 GCA_947475135.1 Silvanigrellaceae bacterium | reverse complement strand
AGTCTGGCACATAAGTCTTTTCAAATGTAAAAAAGTAAATTTAAAAGTTAAGTTACAAAAATTACATGGACGATTTTGGTATAAATTCTCTAACTCTAAACTGAAAACTGAAAAAATAATGGCTCCTTTATTTAGAAAAATAGTTAATAAATACAAGAATCGATTTGAATCAGAAAAATCAATTCAATTTATTTCCAAAAATTATGAGGACTGCCATTTATATAGTTGGTTAAAAAATGAATCCCATATTCATACTGCTATTTACAGCTTTCTTGATGAATGTATTTATATTGCAAATGAACTCGCACTTAAACCAAGCCTACTTGTTACATTAAGTGATTCTATTACAGTAGAAATATTAATGCCTCACAACGAACACATTTTATTATTTGAAAAAGATTTTAAAGAACTGTACGCAGTTGATTTTTCCGTCGATAAGGAATGTGTAAGAATCACGCTTTGGCTTGCTTTCACGCAAGATAAAATACCTGAAATATGTATCGATGGTTATTCCAAAGCGAATATTCTTGCTTCTACATATCCACCTGCGGCTTGAATTCACCCTATTAGCCTGATATATTTAATTTTTCGGTGGAGACTCTTTATGCTGCAACCAGAACATTCTCTCTTTGATCTCCTGGTCTTATCTTTAGGCAATGCCGCTTTAATTGCCCTAGGACTAGTTTCTGAGCCTGGCACTAAAGTGATTCAAAAAGATCTCGAATCTGCTAGATATAACATCGAACTTCTTGAAATGTTAAAACAAAAGACGAAGAACAATTTGAATTCTTCAGAGTCCGACTTACTATCAGACCTTATCTATGACCTTCAATTAAAGTTTGTTGAAGCCAAAAAGCATTCATGATACAACTAAATTTAAGTGATCTTTCACATGAGGCGTCACCTATAAGGACGACGTACATATTCCTCTAGTAATTACTTCCTATTGCGAAAGAAATCGTCTCCCAGAAAAAATGCAAAACCAACCCTCGTGCTGTAAAAAACATGCGGTTATCAAAGGAAAACTGTACTATGTCGAATGATAAATCTAATCCCATACCTATTACATCTGCTGGTCTTGAAAGGCTAAAAGAAGAGTTAAAGCGTTTAAAAACAGCGGACCGCCCCAAAATCATCTTAGAAATTGCTGATGCCCGGGCCCTTGGAGACCTTTCTGAAAACGCGGAATACCATGCAGCACGCGAAAAACAAGGGTTTATAGAAGGAAGAATCCAAGAACTTGAAGACAAACTAGGGCGTGCACAAGTTATAGAAGTCAATAAAGGCAAACTCGAAAAGGTTGTATTTGGCGCAAGTGTTTCATTAATAGACGTGAGCGATGATAGTAATAATGAAGAAAAATCTTATACCATTGTTGGCGATCTTGAAGCTGATATCAAAAATAACGCTATCTCAATTTCAAGTCCACTTGCAAAATCCCTCATTAATAAGGCTGTGGGAGATATTGTTGCAGTTTCTCTTCCACGCGGCGAAAAATATTACGAAGTGAAAGAAATTAAATCGGTCCATTAATTAGTAGATAAAGTAGTTCCTACCAACCAAGTCACCCCAATCTGAGTATAATAACTGTTGCTCGTTAAGCTCAAAGAATTTAAATAGATTGAACTACTACACCTATTTAAACATGGATTTTTAATTTGTCTATAACCGACATTAAAAGATAGGGCCGTATTTCTCGTTAAAAAATTATCTAGACCTACAAAAATACTCACCATATCAGGAGCAGGGCTGAGATCCTTTTCCGCCGTAATGATTTTCGTAGGATCATTAGGATCTTTAGAATGGGAATAAATTTTCATTTGCGGGAACCAAACTGCACCATATTCTATCCCTGCTAATAATCTGAAATCCTGCCCTAACCCTTGCACTAATCCCCCAAGAACTGTTGGAAAAGCAATTCCATATCCCGGATAAAAGTTATTTTCTTTGCCGTAGTTTCCATTAGATACCAAAAAACCTGCCGTTGAGCCTACAAAAAAGCCAAAACTTGATATGATGTTAACATGGTACGTATATCTAAAAAACAAAGCCATAACGGCTTTACTCTCTTGAGCAGGATCTACTGTAACAGCGTTATCTGGGTTAGAAGAATCTGGTGTTTGATTAGCGTTCCAAGTTGTGTATTCCCCAGATAAAAATAGGCTTAAATTATGCCCCGATCGAAAATTTGGAAGAAAATAGTCCTCGTCATCACTCTGCTCCGCATAAGCTGATAGACTAAAAAGGATCATAATGAGGGATATATGAAAAACCTTAAAACTCATGTCATTCTCAGTTTCTTTATCATGTTCGTATTATACAATTTACTCAGCCAAACTGAATTAAAACCCTCTTTTGCTGGAAGCACAACCGCCTTAATTGTAACAGTACTATTTTGCATTTTTCTATCCAAAACTTCCCAAAATATAGTTATGATAAAATTTCATTGGCTAAGTATCATAATTTTTTGTATCTCTCCTTCTTTGCTGACATTTCTTATAACCTTTTTTTGTATCTGCTTTCGTGAATTAATTTATAACTTGCAAAATACAAAACAAAAAAACACGAAAGAAAACATATTTTTCATCTTATCTATTATACAGCCATTTAGAAATACACAAAATGTTTTTTTTCTCACTTTTATACTTATCATCCCTGTATGGATAGCTCTCTTACTACAAGAGTTAAACATTTACTTTTGGGATCTTAAATATTTGCCGTTTATCTTATTCTCATTTTGTTATAGTAAACAAGTGGTGAGTGACATTTATATCAATTGGTGTCAAGATGGAAAAACAGTCGAGGTAAATTATGACAGAAAACAAATTGCCAATAAATTGGAAAAAAATACAAAACGCTTTAATTGATTCTGCTAAAATGAGCTCTCATGAAATTAAAAGAGGGCTCAATGAAGCAAAAAATCAATTGAGCAAATTCCAACTGATTCAAAAAAGAAAAGATCTTTTTGCAGAACTTGGGCGTTCTTTTTACGAGGCAGATGAGGACGGATTGCCAGATGAGATTGTAAAATTTGTAAAATCAACTGAATTACATGAAATTATAAATGAAATTAAGAAAGTTGATTCTTCCATTGCTGAAATTAACAAGAGGACAAATGGTTAAAAATAAGAAAAGACTTTTTTATACAATATTCGTTCTTTTTATTTTTTCTATCCTTTTTTTCATGAATGTAATTATTGGACCTTTAATTATTGCATTTTTATTATCTTATATGCTCGACCCCCTCTTAAAATATTTTGAAAAAAGAAACCTCAGCAGAACATACTCTTCGTTAATTCTTATCATTATTTTTGTCCTAGGAATTATCTTATCCAGTTGGATTTTATTCCCACTGGTATATAATCAAATTATAACCTTAACAAAACATTTTCCTGATTTTAAAGTATATTTAGAAGGAGTTTTATT
>CANJMU010000148.1 GCA_947475135.1 Silvanigrellaceae bacterium | reverse complement strand
TTTCAAGTTATTTCCTATAATTTGCCATTAAATTGTTCATGTTTTTCAGAATTTAGATGTTGGTTCTTTAAATTGAAAAATATTTTGGTTAGTGTGACTTTTCAGGGTTGGAAACTAGAAACGAGTTGAGAATAAAAAAGACTTACTTGGCTCTTTGATAAGGTAACAGCTTTGGTTCGACAAAAATATTTTCTAAGAATTCAATTGGTAACATTGGATTTATAATGGGCTGAATATAAGAAAAAAATTTGTCCGAAATAAAATTTCCTTCCGCATTGATCATTTCTTTGGGGAGATATCTGGTTTTTCCAGCAACAAGGACTAAGTCACAGGTTTCCATGACAAATTCTTTATTTGGGGTACGAACAATTTTAACCATGCGATCTGTGACTTTTTGAAGTAAAAATTCGACAGCTTTTGCGCCAACTTCATAGGCAATTTTTTTATCCACTTGTGAAGTAATACCAAGCATAGAGCGTTGTAAATAACCCAGTGTATCTGCCCGAATTCTTAATTTTGAGTTGGATTGTAACTTTAAATTTCTTTTAATGTGGAGTGCTAAAAATTCTCCTAAATGTCCTAAATCAGCCAACTGTTTATTTCCAAATTCATCCACTTCATCTGTTAAATTTGTTTGTGATAATTGATCTGCAATTCCTTCTGCAACAACAACAGAAGCGCGGCCGTATTTTGACAAAACATTTTCAACATCACTCAATAATTTTCCTAATTGAATTCCTGTTTCTGGAAAATAAATCAGATGGGGGCCAATGCGGTCAGAATTTTTTTGAGATTTATTAAAGTAACACAAAGGTAACGAGCTTGCGGCGGCCAACCACCCGGTGTGTCGTCCCATGACTACATTAATTTTGACACTGTTTTGAAAACTGCGATTATCCAAATCGTCACCGGAAATGATTTGCGAAATGACCTGTGCGCTACTAGGATAACCTGGACAAAAATCCGTTTCATACAAATCATTGTCGATTGTTTTTGGCAAATGTAATATTTGAACGTCAAAATGAATTTTATTGGCATGAGCGCGAATCAGTTGTGCTGCAAAGGATGTGTCGTTTCCGCCAATATATAAAATAAAACCGATATTGTGTGTTTTTAAAACTTCAAAAATACGGTCCATGTCGGTTTCTTTTGGTTTGACGCGCGCAGAGCCAAGGGCCGCACCACTCAATTCAAAACAATGATTTAAAGTTTGATGATTGATATGATTTAAAATGAATAATTTTTCTTGGAATAATCCATCTAAACCGTAATGGGCCCCATACAAATCCCCAAAATATTTTTGATTTTTGAGATACTCTTCATAAATTCCCTTCAGGGTTTGATTGATAACCGCAGTGGGACCACCGGACTGTAAAACTAAAATATTTTTTTTTGTCATCGCCAAAATCCTTCGTGACGCTCTGGCCCGGTGGAGATATAATTGATAGGAACACCAATAAAATTCTCTATAAATTGAAAGAATTTTTTAAATTCTTTGTTTGGTTTTTGGGAAGTCAATATATTTTCCCACCCTTGGAAAAATTCTATCACAGGTTCTACATTTTCCATGGCGCGCGCCGTCATAGGATAGCCATCCATTTTTAACCCTGTTTTTTTATCTTTATACTCGGTGACAAGGCCAATATATTCGATGCCACTCAACACATCCGATTTCATAAGTGCTAAGTGAGTGAGGCCATTGATCATGGAAAAATAACGTAACGCATACAAATCTAACCAACCCACACTGCGCTCGCGTCCTGTAACCGATCCGAATTCATGACCTTTTTGTTGAATTTCTTTTCCCAATTTTCCGATGATTTCCGATGGAAATGGGCCATGGCCAACTCGGGTTGAATAAGCCTTAATCACACCTTGCACAAAGCGAATTTTTTGTGGAGGGATACCTAATCCACCAGCACAAGCCCCAGAAACTAATTGGCTGGATGTCACAAAAGGATAACTTCCAAAAACAACATCCAACATGGCTCCTTGGGCGCCTTCAATCAGTAATTTTTTATTTTGAGCCAATCGTTTATTTGCAATAACAGCCACATCTTTAACGTAACATTTTAAAAATTCTGCGGCTTCGCAATAATCTAAAATTTCTTTTTCAGAAAGATTTTCTTTTAACTGGGGGTGATTTTCTAACCAATTTAAAAATAATTTTTTATCCATAAATTCGGCCATACGAAGCACTTCTCGATTTGCACGGCCCGCATAAACTGGGCCAATACCGCGTCCTGTCGTTCCTATTTTTAAATTCGGATTTCTTGCATTCTCTAATCTGCCATCCTGCAATTTATGATAGGGAAGAATAATAGGGCAGCGAAAATCAATATGAATTTTAGAATAACTAGTGCTGTAACCTAAAGAACTTATATTTGAAATTTCTTGTTTTAAGACGAGTGGATCAACCACAACACCGGCGCCCAAAGCAACTTCGCAATGATCACGTAAAATGCCTGATGGCATCAATTGAGTCACAATTTTTTGACCATCGACCCAAATGGTATGGCCCGCATTATTTCCGCCCTGAACCCGACAAACCATATCGGATTTTTCAGCATAAACATCGACCAATTTTCCTTTTCCTTCGTCCCCAAATTGCATTCCTAAGACAATTGTCGCTGTTCCCTTTTGCAATTGCATGATCAACCCTCCTTTGAGTTCACGAAAAATATTCGGTGAATCCTAATCAAAGTCCATGGGAGAATCAATCTTCCTCGGTTTTTTCATCAACAAATGTTGTTTTGAATTGAATAAAATCTTTGGCGCAAGCAAAAAATTCTCGAGTTTTGTAATACAAATAAGAATCTGTTGTTCCTGCAGAAATACCTACAGCACGAATTTTATATTTTTTGGCAAGCCAAATGGCGCGTAACAAATGATAATCTTGCGAAACCACATAGGCATCACGAATATGAAAAATTTTTGCGGCACGTTCCATCGTCAAAGAAGTGCTATAACCCTGTTCATCAATCATCATGTGATTCACAGGGATTCCTGCCTTAAAAGCATATTTTTTCATTGCATTTGTTTCACTATAAAACAGATCTGTTCCGTTACCGCTCATTAAAATATTTTCAACAATTTTTCTTTTGTAAAGATCAATTGCAATTTCCATACGTGCTTTTAATGCGCCAGAAAGTGAATCACCATGAACACTTGCTCCAAGAACAATCACGTCCTTTTTGGCAGAAAATTCATTGGGCAATTCATAAAATATTTGATTTCTACAAGAAAAATAAATAGATAAATTAATTCCCAAAAAAAGAACAAGCACGAAAAAAATAATGACAAGTATGGATGTCAATAATTTCATAATTGTTTGATGGGAATCAAAAAATTGAGACATTTTTTTCTCGTACATTTGGATTTATCGCGTGGAAACATTTTTCTATGGTAACATAAAAGTAACAAAGTCAACAAT
>CANJMU010000147.1 GCA_947475135.1 Silvanigrellaceae bacterium | reverse complement strand
TTTCGATCTTTCGATCTAATAAAATTACTCGATTCTCGATTTTTTAAACTGCCTCATAGGAATAGTTAAATTCCATCGCCAAGATTCTAATTGCCTTTGAAATTCAAGAAACCCCATACGTCCAGAAGAAAAATTAACCCGTGATAAATCCCCTGTGAGTAATTCATATGGCATATTTAATCCAGAAGATATTTTTCTCATAATTGATGAATTATATTGGTCATAATTTGCATCTGATTGTGGATTTGATAGCGTGATACTTTTTCCGTTTGGAAGTTTTATAATTGTTCCAGGCTTTATTTTTTCATAAAAAGTATCATCATCTTCACCATTAACTGTTCGACTAACGGTATCCATGTCATCCGAATCAGTTAAAAATCCTGTAATGCTTGAATTTTGTTCTTTTCTTTTAAGCTCAGCAGTTTGATAATTATCCGACATTTTTAAATCAATGAGGACTGGTGCAAGCCATGTAATTCCTCGCATTTGACCGGCTCTTTTTGGTTTATATATATGGATAATTTCAGAAGCAGGAACACGTACAGAAACTTTTCGCCAGCCAAGATCATTTTCTGGATGGTATGGATACATCCAATAAGCAACACGACGCCCAAGTGAATCTAACTCAATTCCTTGGCAAATATAGTTATTACCGTTGAACATTCCGTTTTTAGACATATCGAGATATTCACTTGGAAAAAGTCGCAATTTGAGTGGGATATTTTTCTTAAATGGGTCATATCCAAAGCTCATTCGACGAATGAAACATTCTCCACCTTCAACAAGTTCACGAATAATAAGGTCTTGAAGTCCATAATAAGTTAGTACGCCGTCTGCATCGCTATTGGTGCTTTTCGCCCAATCAGTCCAAATATTTTGATCAAATTTTCCATTGAATTCATGAATAATTCCTGTTCCAATTAAATTTGAAGATATTTTAGAAACAGCACTTTCAGCATATGCATTATCACGCACAAGTTGACGAGCTCTGTTTCTCAGAATTTCAAGACTGATTTGTGTTTCTAAATTTGCAAGAGTTGTCGTTGTTCGCCAATTTAAACTAGGAGATGAGGTGGCCCCTTCGTAAGCACGCTTAAGTACATTTTTTATTATTTTGTTTTGCAAAATTGTATCAACTGCGCGATCAAGAATTGAGACCATTTAAACCTCCTTGATGCTCAACGTCTCATAAGAACTTAAAAGCTCTAAGCATGCAGTGCATGCGTTTTTTTGATTTATGGTTGTCTATTTTGAGTAAATTTTAAGCATATTTTCATCTATTTAGCACTTTGACAACATCCAAGCTTCTTTTGTGACCGCTAAAATAACCTTTAAACATAAGGGAAACTATGTTTTTTTAAAAATAAACCTCGCGATGCGGAACTATTTACGAAAATTGTAATTAGGCAAGAAAATATTTTGATTTTATTTCGAGGCATTCAGAGTGGAAATAGAGGCATGTGAGAAATGATCCGCAAAAAATTAAAAAATTCTTTTAAAACTTCTCAAACACAGTGACAATTTTTTTAAAACTTGATTTTGGTATGCCATTTAATTGCTGCATAAGACCAAATTCAATTCGTCTCATTTCATCAAGAGACCTGTATCTTATTTTCTTTCCCTGAAATTCCACTTCAAGAGCTCCCTCGGCCATTGCATCTCTTAAATTTAAAAGTTGTTCTTGCAGTTCTTCTTTTGTTCTCATGAAAATCTATCCTTCCAATAATTATTGTTTTCATCGTCGTCGTCCAAATCACGTCTTCTATTTTGCTTTTTTTGTGCATTTATATTTTTTGCCACAACAGGGTTTGTGCAAAATTGTTCTTCTAATTTTTGGAAATGTTCGTCTTTCATCCGATCATAGCCAAGCAACGCAACGGCAGCGCGCGCATAATTTCTCACATCAAGAGCTTCATTCCGCTCTCGAATTTTGACCCACTCATATTTTTCTTGTTTTTTTTCGTTAATGGTTCGGATATTTTCTTCTGCGGTGAGCATCATAAAATAATCCTGAGAATATTCATAAGGAAAGTGGCAATATCCGTAAGGAAAAGAACCGTCATCTTCTCGATTATTTCTTAAAAATCCGTAAAGTTCTTGCTTTAAAATAGACACGCCAAGCATTGTCAGACGCACGCCATTTGTGATCTTTTTTCCTTTATAGGTGTAATCAATATTTTTAGGATTAGCATGAATAGAGGGTAAATTTTCTTGACCTTTAATGGCCATCACACGACTTGCTGAAAATTTTCTGCAAAAATTATAGACATGAACGGTATTATATCCCGAATCCACACAGGTCATTTGAATTTTTCTAAATTCCCCTGTGTGTTCCATTATAAAATCTTCTTCTAAAATATCATTTAATTCTTTCCAAACTTCTTCACGGGCGGTATCACCAAATAAAACTCGGTAATCAATAGACCAAGATTCTTTATTACGACCCCATGCAACAATTTCAAGCTCAAGGCGGTCTGATTGCACATCGACGCCACAGGTTAAAAGCAATCCCTGTTTTGGAATCATATTTCGCTCGTATTTTTCACGTCTTGCAAAAATATCTTCCCAAGAAATAGAATCTCCTTTTAGTCTGTAAGCAAGACCAAGAACCGTATTCACAAACACCCGTTCTAACTCTGGCTTGTCTTTTGATTCCTCATATTCTCGAATAATTTGTTCCCAACTTTTCCAGTCCTTTGGGGAATAAAGACTTGATAGATGAAATCCAATAACATCGCGCTCAGGAAAGGTTGCAATCCATTTTCCACGCTCAAGCAATCTTGTTTTATGATGATCGTTTAAAATTTTTCCCTTACAGGAAGCACATTGATAATAAACAGTTTCTGGTTTTCCTTTCTCCCACTTCAAATTTTCAAAAATTAAGGACTGATAAAAGTCACAATGAGGACATGGTACATGAAAATACCGCTGATCAGATTTTTCAAATGAACGAGTAATTTTGCATTGATTTTCAATTGTAGGTGTTGACACTTCGAGTATCTTTTTTGAATCACCAAAAGTATCAGCCCGTCTTCTAGCAAGTTCAACAGGATCACCTTCTTCTGTCGCTTGTGGATATGACGAAACTTCATCCATAATTAAAAGCCTAACAGCGGCTGAGCGCATTCCAACAGGAGAATTTGCTCCAATAAATCGAAGCGAGCCTCCTGCAAATCCCTTTTTCAACATTGAATTTTCAGCGTTGTGAGTTCTTTTCTCACCAATTTTGCTTCTAATAGCAGGAGTTTCTTCAATAAGTGGATCAATACGGTCGGTGGAAGTGAATTTTGCAAGATCAACTGTTGAAAGCATATATAAAATTGGACATGGACAAATATCAATATAATATCCCACACAATTGATAAGAGTTTCACTTCCACCAAGCTGTGAACCTTTTATAAAAACAACATGATTTGCAGGTTTTCCATTCGCTGTTTTTGCATTTGGGGACATCACATCCATAATTTCTTTTGCATAAGGTGTTCGTGATG